>JAUSNQ010000086.1 GCA_030655595.1 Paludibacter sp. | reverse complement strand
CTTCATCTCAGCAAAGGAAAAAATCAATATTGCTACACTCGAAAACGCTTTGGTTCGCGCAGCCCAAATCCCTGAAATTCATCCCGGCGATGTGGTGGTCAACAACATGCGCCACTACGAAGCACTCCGTCAGGCTCTATTTGCCATCCAACGTGTGTTGGATAACATGGAGAATCGTGTCTCAGGTGATTTTCTGTCACAAGATATCCGCGAATGTATGTTTTATCTCGGTGAGATTACCGGAAAAATTTCGAATGATGAGATTCTTGGGAATATATTCGGTAAGTTTTGTATCGGAAAGTAATAGAAGCGAAAAGCGAATGATATTTCATCCAGCTTTTCGCTTTTAGTTCTACGCTTTTCGCTCTTAGCTCTTAGCTCTTAGCTCTTCGCTCTTAGCTCTTCGCTTATTGAAGAAATCATTTCCTGCGCAAATTCATCTGCTTCGTTCATGGAGCCAGCTTCAGAATAAATGCGGATAATCGCTTCTGTATTTGATTTTCTAAGGTGTACCCATCCTGTTGGAAAATCAATCTTTACCCCATCAATATCAATCACATCAAATTGCTTGTATTTTTCTTTGATGGTTTCAAGGAGATTATCCACATCGATGTCGGGGGTCAATTCAATTTTATTTTTTGAGATGAAGTAATCCGGATAGGTTCTTCTAAGCTCGGAAACTTTTTTGCCAGACTTGGCCAACAAACTCAGGAATAGTGCGATACCAACAAGCGAATCCCTACCGTAATGACTAGCAGGATAAATAACACCACCATTACCTTCGCCGCCAATAACCGCATTGGTTTCTTTCATTTTGGCTACAACATTCACTTCACCAACTGCAGCAGCGTTGTAAACCATGCCGTAACGTTGGGTTACATCACGCAAAGCGCGACTGGAACTGAGATTTGAAACGGTATTTCCGGGCGTATGTTGTAACACATAATCAGCCACAGAGACCAACGTATATTCTTCACCGAACATCGAACCATCTTCGCAAATAATTGCCAGGCGATCCACATCCGGGTCAACCACAAATCCAACATCAGCTTTTCCGGCTTTCATCAAAGCTGCAATCTCAGTCAGGTGTTCCGGCAGGGGTTCCGGGTTATGCGGGAACTGACCATTGGGTTCACAATATAATTTTTCGATTCCTTTTACACCAAGTGCGTCTAATAAAGCAGGCAAAACAATGCCACCTACTGAATTCACACAATCGATTGCCACGGTGAAATTAGCAGCACGAATGGCTTCAACATCAACAAGATCGAGGGCGAGAACACTTTCAATGTGCTTTTGGGTATAACTATCGTTATTCGTCAACTTGCCCAAAACATCCACCTCAGCAAAGATGAAATCGTCGGCAGCAGCTTTGGTTAATACATCTTCACCTTGAGACGCATTCAGAAACTCACCCCTTTCGTTCAACAATTTCAAAGCGTTCCATTGTTTTGGGTTATGACTGGCAGTCAGGATGATGCCACCGGCAGCTTGTTCCATCGTTACAGCCAGTTCGGTCGTAGGCGTAGTTGCCAAACCAATGTTCACCACATCGAAACCCATACCCAGTAAGGTACCAATCACAATTTGATTCACCATTTCACCTGAGATGCGGGCATCGCGACCTACCACGATTTTATTTGAATCAGTTTTTTTATTTTCGCGAATATGTCGGGCATATGCTGCCGTGAAACGCACAATATCAAGCGGGCTTAAACCCTCACCGGCAGATCCTCCGATAGTTCCACGGATACCGGAAATTGATTTAATTAACGTCATTAAAGGAAATAGTTTTAAATTAATAATGTCGCCCTTGCAGGGCTTTGTAGCTTGTTATCTATCTAATTCCGCAGGTTACACTGCGCTAATACTTTTTAATTCTGATTTCCATGTCGAATGCCAAGGGAGTTGCAGGTCTGTTTTGATGCGAAAAACCAAGTTTGGAATAGATGATTACCTGTGCTTCTGCGTTGCTGTATTTCATATAGCTTGCGGCCTCGTGCCAGCCTGGGCAGGCTTGCGTTAAGTCCTGATATTTATATTCCGATGGATAAGGAGAATCGATGGTAGTCCTGTTGGAAATCGTATCCGATTTCACCTTTAAAGTATATTGTTCGTAGCGAGCCACCACAATATCACCCGGTACAAGCGAATCCTGCGAGCTTATTTCACCCTGATTGGTTAATCTGAAGTACAAGCCGGTTTTGCTTTTAAAGAACACCTTTTCCGGCCACGGAAACACAGTTGGCATAACAGTTACAACCTGTATTTGCTGGCGGGAAATAAAATCGGTTATCAATTCCTGTTCGGCCTTTAATTCCTCAGCGTAGGTTACATTGTCATCTTTACAAGCTGTGGATAGCAATAAAACTGCCAGAATCAATGAAAGAAATATTGTTTGTTTTTTCATTTATTTGTTTTTTATCTAATATTTGCAATACTCATGATATCGGCAAAAACACCGGCAGCAGTTACGCTGGCACCAGCCCCATACCCTTTAATAATCATGGGATAATCGTAATAACGTTCTGTTTTTATCATGATGATGTTGTTGCTGCCCTCTAATTCGTAGAACGGATGACGCATATCCACTTCCTGCAGTCCGACCGAAAACTCTTCGTGATCCATCGTCGCAACAAAGCGATAACGCTTATTTTCAGCCTGCAAACGTTGGCGAATGATTTCAAACTCAGCATCCATTTCATGAATTGTATTCCAAAAATCATCCAGCGAACCGTCAAAATATTTTTGAGGAATAAACAAGTTCTTTTTCACCTGATCTTGTTCCAGTTTATAACCCGCTTCCCTCGAAAGAATAACCAACTTACGCACCACATCGGTTCCACTCAGGTCAATCCGCGGATCAGGTTCAGCATATCGTGCTTCCTTGGCCATGAGAATTGCTTTACTCAATGGAATTTCAGCACTGATTGTATTGAAAATGAAATTCAGCGTACCTGAAAGGACAGCTTCCAATTTTAATATCTTATCCCCGGAATTCACCAGATTATTCATCGTATTGATGATGGGTAATCCCGCACCAACATTGGTTTCAAACAAAAACTTAATCCCCTTTTTACGGGAAATTTCTTTGAGTGCTGCATAGTTGTCATAATCGCCTGAAGCCGCAATTTTATTCGCTGCAACTACGGAGACATTGTGCAAGAGTAATTCCTTATATAAGGATGCAATCTGATAGCTCGCCGTGCAATCCACAAAGACCGGATTGAAGATATTCATGTCCAGAATGCCTTTCAAAATCACATCAGGAGTCGATGGCACACCATCTTTAGAAATAAGTTCAGCGTAATTCGTCAAAGAGATGCCATCGCGACAAAACAATACTTTATATTCATCAGCTATGCCGACAACCTTAATCTTCAGGTTGTTTTGAGATTTCAGTTTGGGTTGTTGCAATCTGATTTGATCCAACAAGCCACCACCGACAGTTCCCACGCCCACCAAAAACAAGTTCAGTTCCTGGTATTCAGACAAGAAAAAGGCTTCATGGATAACATTGAGGGCTTTGCGCAATGAATTGGAATCAATTACGAAAGAAATATTCGTCTCCGATGCACCTTGCGCAATCGCAATTACATTGATACCACTTCGTCCGAGTGCACCAAACAGTTTACCGGAAATTCCCGGGATGCGCTTCATATTGTCCCCTACAACTGCGATGGTTGCTAAATGCTTTTCCGACTTGACCGCATTGACCTCACCAATAGCGAGTTCATGGGTAAATTCTTCGGAAATTACCTGAACAGCCAAATCAGCTTCAGCATTTGTAACACCAATTGAAATTGTATTTTCAGAAGAAGCCTGAGAAATGAAGAAAGCCGAAATTCCGACATTCGCCAAAGCACCGAATAATCGTTTGCTAACCCCGATAACACCCACCATTCCGAGACCCTGCATGGTCACCAAAGCCGAGTCGTTGATCGACGAAATCCCCTTGATGGGTTGATTGCTGACATCCTTTGCACGCGAAATGTAAGTCCCGGGAGCGGTAGGATTGAATGAATTCTTGATTAATATTGGAATGTTCTTGTGATAAACAGGAAAAATCGTAGGAGGATAAATCACTTTCGCACCAAAGTTACACAACTCCATGGCTTCGATGTAACTAAGATTATCAATTACATAAGCTTTACTGATTACACGTGGATCGGCAGTCATAAAACCATCCACATCCGTCCATATTTCGAGGATATCAGCCTGCAAAGCAGCTGCTAAAATAGAAGCTGTATAATCCGAACCACCCCTACCCAAATTTGTAATCACAGCCGAATCTGTATCCGTTGAGATAAAACCCGGACAAACAGTCACTTGTGGTAGAATTGAAAATTTCTCATGGATCAACGCATTGGTAGCATCAATATCCAGGGTATGTTTATCAAAAGCGGTATTTGTTTTAATAAATTCCGGTGCGTAGGCATAAGCAGCATTATCTATTGCATGCGTAACGATGATTGAAGATATTCTTTCGCCGAAACTGACAATGAGATCTTTTGTTTCAAGAGCACAATGTCTGAGTTCGTAAACCCGACTATAAACGGCAGACAGTTCATCGAGCAATTTTTGTACATCAACAGTAACTGTTTTCAATTTTGATGTTGGCACAACACCGTTTAAAACATCGAGGTGTCGCGTAACCACTGCATCAAACTCCGATTGATACGTTTTAATACCCTGGCATGCCATTTCAGTTATGGCAATTAATTTATCTGTTACACCACCCAAAGCCGAAACCACAACAATCACCTGTTCTTTTTCAGCCTCAACAATACGTTTTACATTCAAAATGCCTTCTACGGAACCTACGGATGTTCCGCCAAATTTCAATACCTTCATCTTATATCTTGCGTTATTTTTTGAGCCTGCAATATTAGCTATTTTTCGGCAATAATTAAGGGGATT
>JAUSNQ010000077.1 GCA_030655595.1 Paludibacter sp. | reverse complement strand
CCGTGATAAACATTTTTTTGACCTTCGAATTGAAAATCTGTGTTTGTTAATGCTTTCATTGAATATATTAATTTATTGTTGTTTTTTTAAAGCTGCAGTGACTAAATAACTTACCGGATTATCAGTTTTCATCAAATGGCTGATCAGTTGATAGGGTAAAATTACTTCAGTCTCTCCAATATAATAGGGTGCGATTTCATAAGGATTAAAGACATAACAAATGCCTTCATCGTTGATATAGAAGTTGCCATTGGGTTTAATCGCTTCATAACTAAATGTCATTTCATCAACCTGAACATTGTCGGGTAATTCTTCTATATTTTGATGATCCTCTGTGATTTTTTTTCTGATGATTGCTGATAATTCAGTCATGTAGTCATCTTGAAATAAGTCCTGCTCAAGGATAATGTTTCCTGAGCTTAAATTGAAGTTATAAAAGAATCTGGTTTTGGTAGGGTGTGTGCCTCCAAAATCCACAAATCTGGAGATTCCATAAGAAAAGATATGTTCATCATTCAAAAGCGCAAAGCCTTCTAATAAAAATGAATTATTAAATACCAACCTGTTGTTGTCAGATATTTTATCAGCAAAATCTAAATTATTTTGGATGTATTCATCTTTTAGTACATATGCAAATGATTGTATCAAAGTGTCGTTGGGAAGGTTTGCGAAAGAATCACCAAACAATTCAGTTCTGATGATCGTTTGAATTTTATCGAGTGTGTTTTGATCTTGGTATGTAATCGGCAATTCTAAGTGCATCTCGATTGTCAATGCGCCTTGTGTGGTATCTTGTGTTAAATAAGTTTTGTCGGAGAAATTGTAATTTTCGGTCACAACGGTACTCACGGCAACGGGGCGAAAAATCAGAAATAAAACAACAACTAGGATTACCAGGATGCTGATAATAACTAAAAAGATTTTTTTCATGTTGAAATTACATTTATATTGTTATCGAAATACACTCGCCTGACAATCTATAACTTTAATTTATTGATAATTAAAGTCTGTTTTTGGGTCCGATTATTCGGATGCAAATTTACAACTAAAAAACATATTTATATTTAAAAATTTAAAAATCAAATAAAGATTTTAGCATTATTAGCATAACAAGATTATCTTTGCAGACGTATATATGAAAAGCAAGGTTCTAAAATACTTATTTTCAACGTTATTCGCTTTATTATTTGTCTTTGCGAGTACGGGCTTCAATATTGTAAAATATTGTTGCAACGACTGTGCGCATCAGGGAATAGAGCATATTGCACAGCATAGTTGTTCTACGATTCATCATGATGAGTCGGAATCTCACTGTTTGGGTCATGATGATATCATGCATCACGATTTTGGTTTTACAGACAAATCTTTGTGTCATCAGGAAGATAACTGTGAAATTACAAGAATTCAGTTAGATGATTTTTCAATTTTTGACAGAGCTACATCAACTACATCAATTTTTGATTTTAAACACATTAAAAACTACGAACGAGCAATTTTTGCAATTGAAGCAAACGATCTGCTCGTCTTTAATGTCGTTCCTCCCCCTGATCTTTCGCTGCTTTGCGGCAGAGAGATTCTTACCAAGAAAGCTGTTTTAATTATTTGATTTTTAGTTTCTGATAGTTTGGATGCTGTGCGCAAATCTGCGTTGGCAGCTTCCGTTTTACCTCAATTTAAACAAAAATCAAAAATTAAAATAATCGCCAAGTGCGTTGCTTTCAAATAAAAAATCATGAAGAAAATTATTGTATTTTTTCCGTTGGTTTTTCTCTCAGTCGTTGTTTATGCTAATAATATTGCCGGCAAAGTGACTGATATGCAAGGAGAACCCATTCCCGGGGTGAATATATTTTGGCTGCATACCCAACAGGGAACAGTCTCGGATGTAGATGGAACATTCAATATTGATAAAAATGTGACTATCAGTCAGTTGGTTTTCAGTAATGTAGCTTTTCAAAGCGATACCATTGATGTTGCATCCACTCAACTCCCCATACATGTAAAATTAAACGAAGTTATAGAACTGAGGGAGATTTCGGTTGTACAAAAAAGTCCGGGTGTAATCAAGCCCCGATTTGCATTGTTACAGACCGAAAGAATTACTTATGAAGAGCTATGCAAAGCTGCTTGCTGTAATTTATCCGAAAGTTTTGAAACCAATCCGTCGGTAGATGTTTCTTACAGCGATGCGGCTACAGGAGCTAAACAAATTAAACTGCTCGGACTTTCAGGGACTTATGTGCAAATGCTGACTGAAAACATTCCCAACCTGAGGGGTATTTCGTCTGTTTACGGACTCGGTTTTATCCCCGGTCCCTGGATGGAAGGCATACAGGTCTCAAAAGGTACTGGTTCGGTAATCAATGGTTACGAGGCAGTTACTGGTCAGATTAATGTGGAGTATAAGAAGCCACAGACCAGTGAAATTGTCGCAGCCAACGTGTTTGCAAGCGATGCGGGTAGGGTAGAGGCGAATGTAAACGCCGGAATTCGCTTAACTCCTGAATTATCAACGGGTGTGCTGTTGCACGCTTCGGATGAATTGTTCTCCTTGGATCAGAATGCTGATGGTTACATGGACATGCCGATGATTAAACAATTAAATTTTATCAATCGCTGGTATTACAGAAGCAATCGGTTTGTATCTCAGGCTTTTATTCGTGCATTGTCGGAGAACCGCATGGGTGGAACAATCAACGGCGATTACATGATTGATATCGATACCAAACGATATGAGTTCTTTGTTAAAAACGGTTATGTCTTCAATCCTGAGAATGAAACCAGTGTCGGATTGATTGTCAGTGGCTCGTTGCACGAACAAATAGCACATTACGGATTGAAGCATTATGAAGGTACACAAGGAAATATCTACCTGAATTTGATTTATCAGTCGAATTTAGATGAACACCAAAAGCTATCTGCAGGGTTGAGTTTTAATTACGATAATTTCAATGAATCTCTTTCGAAGTCGAATATTGTAGATGAATTCCTGAGTAAAGAATATGTTCCGGGAATATTTGCGGAATACACATTCAATTTACACGATAAATTCATAGCATTAGCCGGATTGAGAGCCGATTATCATAATATCTATGGTGCATTTATCACACCTCGCCTGCATCTTAAATATGTTCCGTTCGATTTTTTGCATCTTCGCGGGACTGCTGGCAAAGGATACAGGTCGCCCAAAATGCTGGCGGAAAATAATTTTTATCTGGCAAGCAATCGGGACATGGTAATCGCACCACAACTTGACATGGAATCTGCCTGGAATTACGGAATGAGTCTGCAGGGCTACATTCCCCTGTTTAACAGAGAACTAACGTTGACAGGCGAATGGTATTATACCAACTTCCTGAATCAGGTTGTGATTGACACTGATACAGATGCGCATGCGGTGTATTTTGATAATTTGAACGGTAAATCTTTTGCACACAGCATCCAGTTTGAAGCCAATATGGAAATTGTAAGAGGACTCACCATGACACTGGCACACCGTTTTAATGATGTTCAGACAACGATTGGCGGCGTGTTGAGAGAAAAGGCACTCACCAACCGGTATAAGAGTCTGGCAACTGCATCCTATCAGACTCCGTTGAAGAAATGGCAGTATGATTTTACGGCACAGTTTAACGGCGGAGGCAGAATGCCCGACCCGGATCCGGTAAACCCTTTGTGGAACACCGAGTTTCCGAATTATACAATTTTAAACGCTCAGATAACCAAATACTTCAGAACCTGGTCGATATATCTTGGTTCCGAAAATATAACCAATTTTGTGCAGGAAAACCCAATTATTGATGTAGCTAATCCGTTTAGCGACAACTTTGATGCTACCAATATCTGGGGCCCAACCCATGGTCGTAAATTTTATGTAGGCTTAAGGTGGGCATTCGACAGATAACTGAAGCACTTCGAAAATCACATATATAAAAACCATAAATAGTTAAATATCATCACATAAGCTAATAACAAATAAATCAAATCTTATGAACACAAAACTTATTTTTTTAACCCTATTGGCATTGTTGTTTGCAGTAAATCCAATTGCTGCACAGAACTCCAAATCAAATAGAACGACAATTATTTTCAATGTGCCCATGGACTGCCACCTATGTCAACAAAAAATTGAAAAGAATATTGCTTTCGAAAGGGGAGTGAAAGACATGAAGGTACTTCTTGAAAAGCAAACTGTAGAAATTACTTTCGATGTTCGACGAACCAATGTTGAAAAATTGCAGCAGGCTTTTAAGAAACTTGGTTATGAAGCAAGTTTGCCTAAACAAGACAAAAATGTGACAGAACCTGCATATTAATCAATAAACTGCTGTGATTAGTAGAAGCTTTACTGAAAAATTCATAAAAATAGTCAAAATAACGGCTTAAATGGAATCAATACAAATAAAACATCGTATTTTCACGGCGGAATAATCAATGTGTGAGTCAATTAATTTTTATAATCACCAATAAATAAAATAGAAATCAAAATGAAAAAGAATTTAGTAGTATTATCGTTACTCGTGTTTTTTGCGTTAGGAATGGTTGCTCAAGCACCAGCTAAAGACAAAAAAGAATGTACCAAAACAGAACAAGCTGATTGCAAGAAAGACAAAAAGGACTGTGCCAAAGACAAAAAGAGCTGCGACAAAGCATCTGCAGACAAGAAAGCAGGTTGTGATAAAGCAGCAACAGAAAAAAAAGGATGTTGCGCTACAACAAAATCGTAATTTCAACTTCAATTTTCAAAAGAGCTCCGGGGGAAACTTCGGGGCTTTTTTTTCTCTGCATATTTTCCTACTTTTGTTGACAATCAAAAAAGTATCATCCCATGTTCACTACAAAAGTCAAAATTGAACCATCAGTCAAGAAAATCACCTACGAAAGCAGACTGATCACACTAGGATCTTGTTTTTCGGAGCATATCGGTCAGCGACTCAATGAAGCATGTTTTCTTGTTGATGCCAATCCATTCGGTGTGTTGTTCAATCCTGTTTCAATCAAAAACAGTGTGGTTAATTTGATTGAGAACAAACACTTTACTGTAGAAGATTTATTTTTAAACGGTTCGCTTTGGAGTAGCTTTTCGCACAGCACGCTTTTTTCATCAACAGATGCTGCAAGTTGCCTCAACAGAATAAATTCCCGAATAGAAACAGCACATGCACAATTATTAAACGCAGATTATTTGTTGATTACCTTTGGTACTGCTTGGGTATATGAATTAAAACAAAGCGGAGAAGTTGTGTCCAATTGTCATAAATTACCGGCAGAACAATTTCAGCGACGCAGATTGACTGTTGAGGAGATTGTCAGTGATTATGCTGAATTGTTTAATCGGCTTCGAGCGATAAGCCCAGGAATTGAAATTATTTTCACGGTAAGTCCCATTCGCCATTGGAAAGATGGTGCACATGAAAACAACATCAGTAAAAGTATTTTGCATCTTGCAGTGGAAGCCCTGACCGAGATGTTTGATTTTGTAAGTTACTTTCCGGCTTATGAGATACAGCTGGACGAATTACGTGATTACAGATTTTACGATTCGGATATGTTTCATCCAAATGATGTTGCAGTTGATTACATCTGGAAACGTTTCTCAGAGACTTATTTTACGGATGAAACCAATGCGTTGATAAAAAGGCTGGCAAACTATTACAAGCAAATGCAACACCGTCCCATCCATCAGGAGAGTAAAGAACATGCAGCATCTTTGAAAAAGCTCGACTCTGAAAGAAATGCTTTGCTAACTCAATACCCCTTTTTAAGCGACAGATTACAAAAAAAGAGCTTTGCCTGAAAATTGAATTTTCTTTGGCAAAGCCCTCTCTCACTTTAAACTATCAAACTAAAAAAAAATACATTATAAGTCGGTAATCGGTCTGAAAGATGGTACCAGCATTTTCATCACACCCCATGTTAACACATAAGCAATCGCACAGAACACAAACATGATGGTATAACCAGTAGTAATATGACCAAGTGCTTCGTAATAGTCGAATAACCAACCTGCAACTTTATTCACAAGAATTCCTCCGAAAGCA
>JAUSNQ010000063.1 GCA_030655595.1 Paludibacter sp. | reverse complement strand
TGACTTTTACTGATTTTAGTAGACACTTTTTAATCTTTAATACTGAAAAGCTAGACAGATCAGAAAGCATTATACTGAAAAACTAGACATATCAGAAATATTCATACTAAAAAGCTAGACATATCAGAAATCATCATACTGAAAGTCTAGACACTTTCATTAATTCCATACTAAAATCGTTTACACCAGATGGATATGCCAGAGCCTGACTTGCTGTTGGGTAAGAATGGATGGTGCTCGATGCACCATTCATTCTTAAAATCAGTCTGATGGCCTAACCGTCACCTGGACTTACTGTTGGGTATACAAAAGTACATCATTTTCTTTCACCAGAGTTTTGTTTGATGAAATAACTTTTGTTTTCCACATCTTTTTTTGTTCTCCTACCTGTTGATGGGCGACTTCCGGTGTAAGCATCCCGATGCTCATATGAGGTCTGCGGGCATTGTAAAAGAAAATAAATCGTCCAATTACTGACCGTGCCTGATCTATATCCTTAAAATGCTTGCCACGATAGGCACATTCCTGTTTGATGATGCCATTTACCCGTTCTGCAATGGCATTGTCAGTGGGCTTATAGTCCTCGGTCATACTGATCGTGATGTTGTATTGTTTCAGCTTTTCAATGTACATATCACAACAATATTGTACCCCCCGGTCAGAATGATGTATCAGCCCCGTAAGATCATCCCGCGCTGTTCGGTCGATAGCATCATTCAAGGCATCCAGGGTGATTGCAGCCTTCAGTGTATCAGCCAGTTTCCATCCAATAATCTTGTGCGAGTAAGCATCGGTAATCAAGTGTAAATAGCAACATCCACCATCCATGTCAATATACGTGATATCGCTAACCCACAATTGATTTGGACTTGTAGGGACGAGTCCCTTTATATGGTTCTTGTACTTGTGATACCGATGATTGGAGTTTGTCGTACGCCGTGACTTGGGACGTTTGAGCATCAGCTTGTTGCGGCGCAATAACTTAAAGAAACTGTCGCGACCGGTAACGCTATCCCTCCCGAAGATGGAGCATACCATAATAAAGAGTTTGAAGCAGCCGATACCGGGATCTTCATCCCGGATTTCTTTTACCGCATCAACAAGCTCCCCGTTACGTTTGCATTCCTGTTCATAGTCAGACTTTAACTGGTAATAAGCCTGACGACAATGGCCAAATAGTTTGCAAGCAGTCTTTACGTTTGTATCATGCTGCTCGACCAGTAACGTTACTACTTGACCCCAGATTTTTTTCTTATTTGGATTTTCTCCTGCTTCTCGGCGATGTCAATCAACATGTCGCGAGCTTGAATTTCCAGCCTGGAGAATGCCAGGGCTTTCTCCAAAGCCTTTACCCGAGCTTGCAATCTCGCGATCTCATCATCCGTTTCTTTAGATTTCATTTTTGCCATAACATCTTCCATTGATTCTTGTGGCAAAGATAATAATACTGAATCTATTGGATGAGTTTTTACCCAATAACTAAAAGTACATGTGCGAATTGAATACTTTTTTGCCATTGCGTTCATCGAAATGCCGCTTGCGTAATAATCAACTAGAATAGTTGATTTTTCCGAATCCGTGAATCTTCTTTTGTTTTGCTTCATAGGACACATTATTTATGGTTATAATGTGTCTACCTATATCAGTATAAGACACTGTCTGTACAGCTCTGCCTTTGGCAGGAATGGTTGCTCAGAAGCCTGCGAAGGAATCAAAACCGATGAATGTATTGCTCATTATGGCAGATGACATGGGAGCAATGGAGTTGGGTTGTTATGGAAGTGCAACCAATCTAACCCCGAATTTCGATAAATTGGCAAAATCAGGATTCATGTTCAATACTTTTTTTGCTACGCCTGTCTCCACACCGACCCGTATTTCGTTGATGACCGGCAAATACGGCATCAATACCGATCATACGAATATGTCGAATTTACCCGGAGGAAAAGGGAGAGGATACGATTTGGCCAAAGAAGAATATACTTTTGGTCAGATGTTCCAGGATGCCAAATATGCAACAGCAATGGCTGGTAAGTGGCAACTCTCAGGAAAAGGTGAAACGATGATTACGGAATGTGGGTTTGATGAATACATGTCGTGGATTTATCTGGGTAATTTGCCAAAAGGTGTAAAATACATGGGTGGTATGTATCCTGCTGGTACAGGAACCAATACTTCGCGCTACTGGCACCCGGGTATCATGGTCAATGGCAAACACATCGAAACAAAGCCTACCGATTATGGACCGGATATGTATTCGGGTTTCATCATGGATTTTATGAAGAAAAATGCGGCGGCTAAAAAACCTTTCTTTGCTTATTATTCTATGACATTGATACATACTCCCTGGGTTGGTACGCCTGACAATCCGAATGTGAAGGATAATTCTTTAGAAGCACTTAAAGCCAATGTTGAATATACAGATAAAATTATCGGGCGATTGATCAAAACGCTTGAAGATGCTGGTGTGAGAGAAAATACGCTGGTTATCTTTCTGGGTGACAACGGCACAGAAAACTGGGGTAAACAAACGGTTACCGAGTGGGGACCGAGGGTTCCATTCTTAGTCAGTTGCCCGGGTATTGTGAAAAGTAACATGGTGAGTGATGCTCCTGTTGACCTGCCTGATATCATGTCAACCATGCTCGATTTTACGAATGTAAAAGTGAAAAATCAAAAAGATTTGGATGGAAAAAGTCTGATGCCTGTCTTAACGGGAAAAACTACCGAACACAAACCCGTTGCCATATCTCATTATGGTAATTACCGTGTTTTCCGTGAAAAGGAATGGTTATTGGAGACTAACAAGGATAATTATTTTGGTGAACTTTACTATTGTGGAAACAAAAAGAACGGTTTGGGTTATCAGTTGATTACTGACTTTTCGAAACCGGATGCTGCAGCTGCAAAGAAACGTTTTGAAGGGTATATTGAAAAGACGAAAAGTCGTGGTTTATCGGAAGAAGATGAAAAATTCATGGATGACTTTGTGACCAGGAAAAGGGAAACCATGGTCAGGAATCTGAAAAGTAAATACAAGGATGTGTATTTGAAGTAAACAGAAACAACATTTTCACATTGAGGATAAAAAAGTCTGTCCAGTAAATTAAATCATTTTATTTAATTTGCTGGACAGATTAATATTCCATTGCCTTTTTAAAAGCATCAATTTGCTTCCTTTTCAGCGTCTTTAATCATTTTCTCGCTGGCATACATATATACTTCAACGCGGCGGTTTTGTTCACGTCCGGCTGCCGTAGTATTTTCTGCAACAGGCATTGAATAGTCTTTTCCTGCTACTTCCTTGATTTGTGAGTAAGCAACATTTTTAGTTCTCAGGAAATTAGCAACTGACTGAGCTCTTTCTAATGATAGTTTTTGGTTTATTTCCAAAGACCCCGTGTTGTCGGTATGTCCAAAGACGGCAATATCCATGGTTGCGTTGTCATTCAGGATTTTCGCGAATTTAGCCAATGCATCTTGTGATGCAGTGTTCAATGTGCTTTTGCCGGTTCTGAATAAAATACCTGAGTCGAAAGTTACTCTAAGCGCTTTTAAGTTGTTGGCATCGGTGATGCTGTCGACTCTGGCTCCCTCAATTCTGGCAGCTTCAGCGGCAGCTTTGTCCATTTTCTTGCCGATAATGACACCTGTTGTTGCACCAACTGCTGTACCTACAGCAGCTCCAATAGCAGTGCTGGTAGGGCTTTTTCCAATCAGAGCGCCTAAACCGCCACCTATAACAGCTCCGGTTCCACCACCAATTAAACCACCTTTAGTGGCCTTGCTCATCGAGCTACATCCTGAAAATAATATGGCACCCGTAATAATTACTGCCATTGTGAAAATACTTTTTGATCTCATGATAAAACGTTATTAAGTTTAAATTGCTTGAAAAATTTCAATTTTTTTCTTGCAAATGTAGATAATTAACTTTCATCATAGTTTACACATTTCATATAAAAGTTTACACATTTCATATATTATTTTGTTTTTTTTCAGGCAAAATCAAATTCAAAATCACCCCAACCACCGATGCCAAACCAATACCACTCAGCGAGAAGTTTTCATAAGAAATGATGGCACCTCCAATACCAATCGTGAGTACAATCGAAACAATCACTTGGTTGCGGGTAGCAGAAAGATTGACGTGGTTATCAACCAAGGTTTTGATACCAACTGATGCAATCGTTCCGAACAGTAGCAGCATGATACCGCCCAGTACCCCTTGAGGAATGGTTTTCAAAAACCAGGAGACTTTGCCAATCAGTGAAAACACAATGGCGGTTACAGCAGCGATTCTCAACACCAGCGGGTTGGTGACTTTCGTAAGTGAAATAGCTCCTGTTACCTCAGAATAGGTAGTATTAGGTACACTTCCAAAAGCTCCGGCAACTGCTGTGGCTATACCATCACCCAGCAAAGTGCGGTGTAAGCCCGGATCTTTAACGAAATCTTTTTCAGCCACATTGCTGATGGCATAAACATCGCCGATGTGTTCGATAATTGGTGCGACTGCAACCGGAATCAAAAATAAAATAGCCTGCCAATTTAATTCAGGCTTACTAAATGCAGGTAAGACAAACCACTCAGCAGCTGCAAATTGTGAGAAATCAATTTTACTCATGAAAACAGCTACAATATATCCCACGATGATACCAATAAAAATCGGTATCAGCTTGAATAATCCTTTGGCGAAAATAACCGTGAACACAGCTGCAAGCAAACTGATGATTGCGAGCAACCAGTCTGTTTTGGCCATGTTTACCGCCACTGGTGCCAGCGACAAACCAATGACCATGATAACCGGCCCGATAACCACTTTCGGAAACAATTTTTCAATAAACCGAAGGCCGTAAACCTTCACAAGCGCCGACATAACGCCATACACCAAACCAACAGCAATGATTCCCCCGAAAGTACCCGGCAGACCGTAAAGTTCTGTCGATTTAATGATTGGCGCAATAAAGGCAAAACTACTCCCGAGAAATATTGGCACTTTTCCTCCGGTAATAACATGATAAATCAGGGTTCCAATTCCTGCTGTAAACAACGCTACTGAAGGATCGATACCAACTAATAACGGCACCAAAACCGTGGCGCCGAAAGCAACAAATAAAAACTGAATGCCAATGATGGTGTTTCTGAAGTTTAAATCTGGATTGATTTTGAAGACTTTTTTGCTCATGATCGATTGTGTTTTTGTATGATTTAATAATAGAATAAGCTGGCAAATCAGAAACGAAAATCAGGGTTTCTGAAAAAAAATCATGCAAATATATGGAATATTAATTGAAAAAACGGGTAGGTTTTGGTGGAAATTTTGTGCTGAATTCGTTTAATTAATAGTGTCTTATACTGATATAGGTAGACACATTATAACCATAAATAATGTGTCCTATTGTAAGCTCCCCAAAAAATAGTCAAATTTAATAGAAGACGAAATGAAGCTAACAATAAAAGCTACTCGCTGAATTTCAGTGTAGTAGCTTTTATTCGTGTGACCCCGGTGGGGTTCGAACCCACGACCCACAGATTAAGAGTCTGTTGCTCTACCAGCTGAGCTACGGAGTCAAAAGAAGATGAGTGAATTATTGTGGAAACATTCACTCATCTCTTGTTTGCGGTGCAAAGGTAAAAAATATTTTGAACTTTATTCTTTTATCAACTTGATAAATCGCGATTTTTCATCATTCCAAACTTTTATTAAATAGATACCCTTGGGATATATACGCATGTCTATTTCACTTTCAGCTTCGATTGGTGTGTTGATATCCAATGTTTTGCCTGTAACTTCCATCAAAATCAGCTTTGTTTTTCCAACTGCTTCCTGAGGGATTCGGATGTGGATTTTATCTTGCACAGGATTTGGGAAACAGACATATTCAGTATCATTTATTGCATTATATCCTGAATGTGACTCCTTTTGTACAGTAAATTCAAAGACTTCTCCCGCACCACAGTCGTTGACTGCATGTACTGTAACGATTCCCGAAACGAAACCTTCCTCAACTACCGCTGCTATGTTGTTTGTTGTACTGTTACCTGTCATACCCGGGGGTAAAACCCAAACATAGTGAAGGGCGTTTTGGACTTCATTAACGTTTAAAAGTGACACATAGCTAAATTCACCCAACAAAGTATCTCCCCACACAACATCCGGTTTCCCGGGAACATCTTTGCGTGTCAGACCGCTGCGGGCAAAGTCATTAACAACCGGATTACCTTCATTCATCCGGATATGATTAAGCAGAAAGCCAGCCCAATCGTAAATGCTGAATTTTTCTTTCAGATTAAAATTAAAATGAACGACTGTGCCAGTCTGCGAAATGGCAGATGCTCCTGAACCAGCGTACAAAATCTTACCCGATTGATCATTGACCAATTGCAACCAGCCTGTAGGGACAATGTTGTCGTACGACAAACCGGAAAATGTCATCCAGGTCGTATCATATGTCAGCTCAAATTCAATTGAGAATATGTCGGCTGCATCTTCATTTAAATAGTCAATAATTAAAGGTATGCGTAACTGACCGTCGCCTACGCAAATTGTCTCGTCAGGCAGCATCACCCTTGTGTCGAGCATGAAATAGTAATCAGTGAAGCCTTTAGCACCGGTCGAGTCGGTTGCGAAAACACGGGTTTTACCACCTTTTAATGCTTTGAGTAAACCTGATGAGGAAATTACGGCAACATCGGGGTGACTGACACTCCAACTGATAGGTGGCGTGAATTCGCCAAAGACTTCCATTTGCAGGGTGTCGCCAACCAACATTTCTCCCATGATGGGGTAGACGTAGAGTTGACCAAATTGCTTGGTTGTAAAGTTTCCGTCTTCAAATGCCACCTGGATGTTCTCATTGAAAATGATTGCTGAAAATGATAGCAGCGTGGAATAAATTGCTGCATTGTTGACTGTAAAACGGATGTAAAGCAAAATACCTGCACCCTGTAATGTCCCCGTTGTTGCAAATGCAATTTTAACTCCTTCTCCGTTGGTGTTCATTACAACCTGACTGTTACTCAGCAAAGTGCTTTCATTTACCAATGATGTAGCATGCAAGAGTAATGTGTTGTAGTTGAGTTGAAAACTGCCGGAACTGATTTGACTTGCTGTTACATCGGTGATGTAAACGGGAATGTCAATCGTGTTATTTTTCCACTGTGTCAGATTGCCCGGAACAGATAGTTTAAAGGGATGTATGACGAAATTGATCAATGAATCTTTAATTCCTGCGGCATCTTCAGCATAAACCTTGATGGTGCCGGATTCCAATGCTATCAGCATGCCCGTTGATGATATTGCTGCTTTGTCGGGGTCTGAAACCGACCAGCTGTAAGGTTCATTGCCTCCCCATACAAAGAGTTGCAGGGAATCGCCAACTGCCATACTGGTTTTATCGCTGTAGATATCGATAGCAGGCGGATTATCAATGTTAATCCACCCGTTATCCAAGGCTAAAACTGGTGTGCCTTCGTTCAGATAATTGCTTTGTTTGCCGGTGAAAATTAATTCGCAACCACCGGTATTGAGCATTTTGAACCTGATGATGATAAAAATACCGCTTCCGGAAAGGTAACCGGTACCGGCAGCACCAATCGTGACCATCCCTTGTTGGGTAGTATTCACGACAGGTGTTCCAAGTGCACTACATACCGTTTGCTCTGTGATGACTCCCAGTGCCTGCATTTTGTTTGCATCAAACATTAGCTGCAAACTGTAGGCTGAAACCTGAAAGGTGCTTAAGTCTTCATCCACATAAACCGGGATGTCGATGATAGCGCCTTTGAAAGCAAGGGTATCGTTTATTGTCAATGTTACGGCATATACGGAATTCCGGAAACACATGAAAATCATCAGGATACAAATTATTATGATGTCTTTTTTCATGACGGTAATTTATTGTTTAGTGACCTGAAATTTAAGCGAATAACTGTTGTCATCAGTCCTCATCCTCAGGATGTAGGTGCCAGGAGCCAAATCTTCATCTTTGATCCTCCGGGTATGCGTTCCGGCTGGTGCGAATTCGTTCAGTAAGTTCCTCACTTTTTGTCCGGTCAGGTTGTAAAGATCAATTTCAACTACCCCTTCTTTTTCGGTAGTAAAAGTCAGTAATGCTTCTGTAACAAATGGATTTGGCATCAGCTTGTTGATTCCGGTTTTACCTATATCCGGATTATCAATGCTTGCATTTATCTTGATGATGTTGATAATTCCGTTTTCTGCCAGATGTAGATAATCTTGTTCATCCAGCATGAATTTTTCAAATCTGAGTTCAGTGCTTGTTGAAACGGGTGAGACGATATTAAACTTCATCACAGCCGGAATAATTTCACCGCTGAAACCTTTCGTATCGGCCATGCTGATAAAAGCAGTACCACTCAAATTGTCAAAATTAGTTTCCATCAACATGTTTTGTACGTTTTGCGTTATTCCAGTCATTTGTATGCGCGTTGGATTGAATCTGATACGCATGTCTGAACTGTAATTAGTTACCGAACAGTTCATATGTATAGGAATCTGTACACTTGTTTCGCCTTCATAAGTTGTCATGCTTTCAAGATATACTGATGGAGTTGCGGTTGCTGGTGCAAATTCGGCTTTTCGAACTTTATGCACCGGGAAGGTGTTTTCCAGTCCCACTACATATTGCAGAATCAGCGATGCGTCCAAGGCTGAAAGTTCGCCATTATTGCTTACATCGGCAACCTCTATCTGCAAATTATTCAATGTGATTAACTCAACTACATGTTTCAGAATCAGCGATGCATCGTAAGCCTGAATCAAACCATTCAGACTGACATCGCCCATCACCGGGTTGACTGCTCCTGCATTGCGCCAGGGGATATAATTTACGGCGGAAGTGATTTGTTCTCGTTCGTTTTCATTCACCTCATTTTCGTCGGTCACAACCGGTCCTGCATTACTTCCCCACCAGCAATTGGCTGCAACAACATCGAAGGATTTATCTGTGTTTTTCAATCCGTAATAAGTGTTGCTGCTGAAATCACAATTGCTAATGATAGGATTGGATGCACCTTGCAGTAATATCCCATATTCGTTGTGATTGAAATTGCAATTTTCGATGACTGGTGATGCACTGAATAAAGAGATACCTGCATCAGCAAATCGGAAGTGGCAGTTTTTGATTTGACAAAGCGGATCCAGGGACTCGTCTGAAAAATGGATGCCACTCCAGCGCATGTTGGCTGGATTTGTCAAGTTGCCATCGGCATTGGAATCTCCACCGTAGAAATCATCGGCAATGCTGGTAAATACAATCATTGAATCGGGGGTATTTCCACCAACTGCTCTCAGACCGCGGTTGACAGTCAGGCCATTTTCCATCCACCATTCACGCCAACCAAATTTGCAAATCACACCCGGAGCAATGTCGAGCGAAGCACTCGTGCCAATTTCGTATTTTTCGAAGTAATAAGGGATGTTGTTTTTTCCTCCAAAGTTTCTTTTTGGCAAGAAGACATCCTGTGTCAGTACCTCGTCACGGACTTTGATGACCTTATAAGTTGTTCCGGAAATAATATTGTCAACCGTCGACTCAGGATACGCTACCAAAGAAATCTGCATCGGATAATGCCTGAGATTATGGAAAGCACAGCTGTCTATTACCGGACTGGAAACACCATTCATGTCCACACCGTAATGCAGTTTTTCAAAGCGGTTGTTTTTGATTTTCGGCGAAGCACTCAGGGTGCTGATTCCCACGTCACCATACTTGAATATTGCTCCTTTGATACTACTCAAGTCGTTGCTCACATCGTTGAATTTAATCCATGTTCCGCTCCACTCATTGTAGTTTTCATTTGGCGCACTTGCTGTTCCGTTTAACTGCGTATCCATCGGATTTCCGTAAGCATCATCAGTTAAATGTGTAAAAACAACAGGTCTGCTTGTTGTGCCATTGATGATTAATTCGCCGTTCACATTAAAACCGTTGGCCATCATGCTAGATGGACTGTAATAATATCCTCCAGAGGTGATATATTCTCGTGATTTGAAAACAACTCCTTCCGGAATCGTGATGGTTGTCCCCGAGTTGATGGTAGATGGTCCCTCCATGATGTAGGTGATGTTGTCGTATCCACCGAAACTCCTTATGGGAACTGTATCCGATTGGGAATAGGTTTCCGGAATAACGGTAAGCGCCATAAAACCTACATTCAAAGCACTGCAGTTATTAAATACAGGTGCAGAGAATAAACTCAGTTCGACGGGACTGTAATTCAGGTTGTAGAACTGACAATTGTTGAAGACCGGATTTGAGTTGCCGATAATAGTTGTGCCAAAATAATTACACAATTGAATGATTGAATGATTGATGCTGGCATGTGCATTTTCAGTTCGGATGCCTGTCCCTGCATATTTGATTTCACAATATTCCAGTACATTGATGGTGTCGGAAACCAGGGTGTTGTTGGCAAAATAGATACCTCCAGGAGGAAGAATCCAGGAGCCATACCAGTTTTGGATGCCATTGCCCCAATTACCTCTTTCGGGGGAAGTGGTATTGCCATTGTTGTTGGAGTCGCCACCCTTAGAGTCGTCTTTGAAAGAAGTAAAATAAATTTTTTGATTGGGAGTGCCTTTTGCCATCAGATTGCCCTCGACCCTGATATACGAGCTCTCAGATCTGAATTTAATTACCACGCCGGGATTGATGGTCAGTTTGCCGCTGCTGTGAATCTTCAGGTTATCGATGATATAGGCAATGTTTTCAATACCTGCGATACTTCTGGGAGTCAGCACCGCGCTTCCAATCAAATCTTCATTGATAATTTTAATTGCATTGCTGAAATTAGATACAAAACTAATATTGCTGAAAGCAGGATCTGAGGTCAATGATAGTGCAATCGGGTCTAGTGATGCATTCTGTATAACTACGGAATTAAAAGTCGGATTTGAGTTCCCATTGCAGAATGTTCCGTAACTCCTCGAATTTAATATGACTGAGTTTTGGATTGTACCACCGGCATTTTCAAAATGCAACATGCCCTGCTCTTCGCCTCCACCACCAAACTTAAATTGCGTGTAATTGAATGTGTTAAAGGCATCATCGGCTCCTGAAGTAAATTTGATGTAACTCCAGTCACCAGCTTCCGGACTGCTGGCATTGCCATCGCCGTTTGTATCCAGCGGGTTACCCACATTATCATCTTTGATGGAGCTGATAATCACTTTTTCCGATACTGTACCCGAAGTTTTAAGGCCACCATGAACAAAAATATGCTGACCGTTCATCCCATACCAGTTATTACCATAATAATTATTGTAACCTGCTGTTTTGATAACTACTCCCGGATCGATGGTAATGTATGCGGACTGATTGATAATCATGTCGTTCAGCAAAACGTACGTGATGTTGTTAAATCCCGCGATGTTTCTTTTTTTGATATTACCATTCAGAAAAACATTTCCACCTATCAGTCCGATAGCCCTCCAGCCCACATTAATAAACGCTATGTCAGTCAAAACGGGATTGGCAGTTCCTGAAATATTAATCGGTGTAAATGAGATATTCACCATCTGACAATTGTTGATCGTCGGATTGGCTGCCCGGTAACAGGAAATTGCATGGTATAAGTCCTTGAACTCGCAATTCGAAATTGTTGGGTTGGCATCAATGATGGCGATAGCAGAAAAATTAGTCTGGTCATGTTGATTGAAATTGGCATATGAGAAATTGTTGATTTCTGCATATTTAAATCTGCAATAATTCAACAACCCATTGCTTCCCTGCTGGAAGATGATTCCGCCCCAGTCGTTCTTTTCCGGTGAGGTCATGGTTCCGTCTTTGTTGCAATCAGCCGGGTTGCCATAATTGTCATCTCTGGCAGAAGTGAAATTAATCATTTCATTGGCTGTGCCATCAGCAATCAGGTTCCCGTAAACGATGATTCTTTTGTCCCAATATCCATCATAGCGGTATGATTTCAGTGTAATCCCTTTTTCAATGGTCAGGGTGATGTTTACGGGAACTATAATTTCATTCAACAGAAAGTAAGTGATGTTTGGAGTATTTGTAAACGATCTGACTTTCAATGTACCATTGGCCGACATGATTCCTCCTATTATTCCAATGGCATCATACGTATTATCCGAGAATGAAAGGATATTGTTACTCATAACCGGATCGGCTTCAAACGACATGGCAACGGGAGTTAAGCTGCTGGAACCGATAGTGGTATTCGAAATGATTGGTTTTGAGGTGCCTGCAAGATAAATGCCGAAGGTGTTGTTGGATAAATCACACGCATCGATAGTCGGACTGGCATTGTGCGTATTGATGCCTCCACGGTTATTTCTTCCGCCATACCTGACAAAACAATTGCGCATTACGCTCTCTGTATCGTTGCTGGTATCCTGAAAATAAATGCCGTTCCAGGATGCTGTTACGGGACCTGTAATTGTTCCATCGGAATTGGTGTCACCACCTGCATTATCATCACGGATTGAGGTAAAGAGAATGCTTTCAGACGCACCCGCATCCGCTTGTAGAATTCCTTCGACATTCAAAGCTACATAATCTGCAAATTTCAGTATGTTATTTGGAGCAATTGTCAATTTACCAGTTTCTTTCACATTGAAATCCTGTTGAAAATAATAGGGATGGTCGATAGTAGGCAAGTGCATGGTTTCATGCAGTTCCGAAAAATTAAAAACCACTGCTTTGATGTTGCTCAAATCAAAATTGTTGAAGCCGGTCATTGCAAAGGTATTTCTTCCATTCAATACAACCGGAAAATTTGCGCCTTTGATGGTCAAATTATTCAGGTTGACAACTGCTTGATAACAAGTAACTCCCCGCTGAAAATTTTGAATGGTCACACCCGATATATCAACAAGTGTAGATTCATTGGCAGAGACACCAGTACCATAATTAGAGGCGCCGGAAGATGAGGAAATAATGCTGCCTCCCGTTATATTGAGTGTTCCGTTTTTCTCAATCCCTAAACCATAGTTTTCAGCATCCAGAAAATTGGTGTTGACAGCAGTAAGTTGACCACGTTCGACAATCAATACCCGATAGAATTTTATCTCGCAATCGGTCAGATTTGCGATACCGCTGTGTGCATAATCACCAATTCTAATTCCCGGCCAGTTGCCGGGTGTCGGTTCTGAAGCATCCGATGTGAATACAGCCTGTTGTGCATGTAAAGTGCCATAAATATTGAATGTTGCAAAGTCACCAAATCTCAATTCTACACCTGATTCAACGTTTAAGGTTGCACCGGTAGCAATTTCGAGAGAATAAGGGACTACATAAGGACTTCCTGAGAGTGTCAGAGTGGAATCGACATTGATGACTCCTGAAATTTCAGTTTGAGTAAACACAGGGAAAGAAAAAGCATAAAAGCTCAAAAAGAACAATGATGTTCTTTTAAAGAAAAAAAACACTTGTTTTCATGTTGATTAGTGTGTTTTAAGGTTATATGTTGCGTTCAATTATCTCGCAAATAAATAACAATTCAGCAAGCAAAAAGTTATCGCAAATCAAAAAAAAAATGTACTTTTGCAACTCAAATCAAAAAATAAAAATTTATGAAACCTACTTTATTTGTTTTAGCAGCAGGAATGGGCAGCCGTTATGGCGGTTTAAAACAGTTAGACGGCTTGGGTCCTAATGGTGAAACCATCATGGATTATTCCATTTATGATGCTATCAAAGCCGGTTTTGGAAAAATAGTGTTTGTAATCCGCGAGAGCTTTGAAATGGACTTCAGAGAAATCGTGGTTAACAAATTTAAAAACCTGATTGATGTTGAAATCGTGTTTCAAGATATCACCAATGTTCCAGCCGGCAGTCAATATAATCCTGAGCGTGAGAAACCCTGGGGAACCAATCATGCTGTATTGATGGGGAAAGATGTCATCAAAGAGCCATTTGCTGTGATCAATGCCGATGATTTTTACGGTCAGGAATCTTTTCAGGTACTGGCTGATTTTCTGAAAGATGTTGCAGGTAAACAAAACGAATACTGCATGGTTGGTTATCATGTTGGTAATACTCTTTCTGAAAGCGGTTCGGTAAGTCGCGGTGTGTGTGTGGTTGATGAAAATGGGTACTTGAAGAATGTTGTGGAAAGAACTCACATCGAAGAAAAATCAGGAGCTATCATATATATCGATGAAAAAGGAGAGGAAGTTATCATTCCTGCCAATACGCCTGTTTCGATGAATATGTGGGGATTTACACCGGATTATTTTGATTATTCATGGGAGTATTTCAAGCATTTTTTGGCTGAAAGGGGAAATGAACTGAAATCTGAATTTTATATTCCGCTTGCTGTTAATGATTTAATTGTTGCAAACAAGGCCAATTGCAAAGTGTTGGATACGACATCAAAATGGTTTGGTGTTACCTATGCTGAAGATCGTCAACAAGTTGTATTGAAAATCAATGAATTAGTGCGTAAGGGAGTTTATCCAAAGCGACTTTTTAAAAAATAAAATTATGTCAAGAGTATTAGTTACCGGAGGTACCGGATATATAGGTTCTCACACAGTAGTAGAATTGATAAATGATGGATTTGAAGTAGTTATTGTTGATAATTTATCAAATTCGAATGTAGATGTGTTGGATGGTATTGAGAAAATTACAGGCGTGCGTCCTGCATTCGAAAATATCGATTGTGTTGATTACGTGGCGATGGATAGGATGTTTGAAAAATACGGCGATATTGAATCAATTATCCATTTCGCAGCAAGCAAAGCTGTGGGAGAATCTGTGGAGAAGCCATTGTTATACTATCGGAACAATTTGGTTTCATTGATTAATCTGCTTCAATTGATGCCAATTCATAAAATTAAGAATTTTGTTTTTTCATCTTCGTGTACGGTGTATGGACAGCCTGACATCCTCCCGGTTACCGAAAACGCTCCCATCAAACCAGCTCTTTCGCCCTATGGCAATACCAAACAAATTGGCGAAGAAATAATTCGCGAAACGATTTATGCCAATCCAAATAGCTATCAGAGTATTATCCTGAGATATTTCAATCCGATTGGAGCGCATGCTTCTGCCGAAATTGGTGAATTGCCCAACGGGGTGCCTAATAATCTATTGCCTTTTGTGACTCAAACGGCTATTGGACTGCGCAAACAATTGCAGATTTTCGGGAATGATTATGATACCCCCGATGGATCTTGTATTCGCGATTATATCCATGTTGTAGATTTGGCGAAAGCACATGTTATTGCTGTTAAACGCTTGATGAACCAGAAATCCCCCGATCGTGTTGAGACATTCAATTTGGGTACAGGTCGCGGACTCTCAGTCCTCGAAATTATTAAAACCTTTGAAGAAGTGAATGGCGTGAAAGTTCCTTACAAGATTGTGGACCGCCGTGAAGGTGATATCGAGAAAGTATGGGCAGATCCAACCATTGCCAATGAAGTATTGGGTTGGAAAGCGAATGAAACAGTTGAAGAAACTCTTCGCAGCTCGTGGGCATGGGAATTAAAACTCGCAAAACAAAGAAACTAAAAGCGATTAATCACTAATCACTAATCACTAACCACTATCACATGTCATTATACCCGCTAAAATTCACTCCCATTTTGAAAGACAAGATTTGGGGGGGCACAAAGTTGAAGAGTTTATTTGGTAAACAAGCCGAAACTGATAAGTTGGGCGAAAGTTGGGAACTGTCGGGTTACGAAGGCGATATTTCTGTTGTTTCCAATGGTTATCTTGCCGGAAATAATTTGGAAGAGTTGATTGAAGTTTACATGGGTGATTTGCTTGGGGATAAGGTTTATGACCAACATGGTCTGACATTTCCTTTGTTGTTTAAACTGATTGATGCCAACGAAAATTTATCCATCCAGGTCCACCCAAATGATGAGGTGGCAGCGGAAAGACACAATTCCTATGGCAAAACAGAAATGTGGTATGTGATTGATGCAGATCCTGATGGTGCATTAATAATCGGTTTTAAGGAAGATTGTACGCAAGAAAATTATTTGAAAGCCGTCGAGGAAGGTGTGCTGGAAGATTTGTTGCAAACAATCAAAGTCACCAAAGGCGATGTGCTCTTTATTCCAGCAGGACTGGTACATGCAATTGGTAAAGGCGTTGTGTTGGCCGAAATTCAGCAAACCAGTGATCTGACTTATCGCATATATGACTATAAACGTGTTGATGATCAGGGAAAGGAAAGGGACTTGCATACCGATGAGGCGATTGATGTGATTGATTACCAAGCATCCAAGAACCCAAAAACACCTTATCTTGCGGTTTTGAATGAATTGACACCTTTGGTTACATGCGAATACTTCACGACTAACCTCATTCGCATGAATGAGCAACTCACCAGAAATTATGGCTTGTTGGATTCATTTGTCGCATATATGTGCGTAGAAGGTGATTTTGATATCACATGCGAGGGTGAAAATACCAGCGTTTCAAAAGGAGATACGGTTTTGATTCCAGCGTGCATGCAGGAAGTCCATCTTACCCCAAAAGGAGAAGCTACGCTGCTGGAAGTCTATGTAGGCTGATTTATTGTAAATTTTTACGGATTAAATAATCATCCATAAATTGTTGAAAAACTACAATATCTTCAAATCCTTTTGTCGTTTTGATCCACTTCTTCAGCAGGGTTGTTGAAAAATTCTCCTTTTCAAACATGTTGATGCTGGCTGTGTTGCTTTTGGCAATGTGACAATAAAGCTGATTGATTTTGAGATATCCAAAGACATAATCTTCGGTCAACTGAAGTGCTGCTTTGGCAAACCCCTTTCCCTGAAATCCCGGCGCAACAAATAATCCGAGTGCGATGCGACTGTGGTGGATGTCAAAATCAAACAAATCGACCGTACCGACTGTTTCTCCGGATACTACATCTATCATCATCAAACGCAATTGGTTGGTTTCGTAGATATTCGTATTGATCTGACTGATATATGCTTTTAAGGCAAATTTAGAATAGGGTTGTCGGGTATTACCGGCTTCCCAGAAAACAGGCATATTCTCCCAAGTGTATAAAACCTCCAAATCTTCGGGTTCAGGAGCTCTAAGTCTTAATATGTTGTTCTCTAGTAGCATATCAATTGAAAAACGACTTTAAAAATCCTTTCTTTTTTCCGCTACCGCGATTGGTAAATTCATTGTTGGTATAGGGTGAGAACAATGACTCCATATTGAAATGTTTCCCTGAGGCTATCATTTGGTAAATAACTCCCCAATCCGGCAGCCCACCCAAGTTTCTATCATCAATGAACAAATCAGCTTTCAATTTGCGTGGTTCTTTGTGTTCTGGAGTTTCTTCCGGAAAGTTTGAATTGACGGCATAAAACTCCAATCCTTTTTTGCGACAATATGCTACTGCTTCGTCTAATTCTTTTCCTTCTCGCACTGTCCATAAAATCAGGCGTAACTGGTAATCCTCCTGCAATTTTTTCAGTGTTTCAATTGCAAACGGAATGTCCCGTCCAATATTCGGGTATTCGTGGGTAACTATGGTTCCATCAAAATCTACGGCAACAATCATATAAATTATCGTGTTTTAAGTTTTAAAAAAATCTTTTCAGTTTGCTGTTGAAAAGAAACTAATATCTGTCAGGTTCTTCTATTTTTAACTCCGAAATTATTTTTACTTCTGCGGGTTTGCAAAAAAACAATGCAATGGCTGCAATACCGGCACAGAATATCATGGATTGTGAATTAGATTGTGGTGAATAAAGGACGAAATAGAATAAAACGCCCAGTAGGAATCCTGTTCCCACAATAGCTAATCGGATGATGCTTGCTTTTTCGTATATTTTTAGCTTCTCATTAACATCTTCAATTTCTGCCCATTTTTTGGTTTTTTTGTTGAAAAGTGCTAAAGTGATGGGGATTGAACCGATTATGAAAATGATTAAGATGGACGAAATTGCAATACCCAAAGTACTCTTATCATCGATGGTGTACCCCGATCTGAAAAGTTGAAAACCTGATATCCCTACCACTATGGCGGCAATGTAAATCAGGTAGTAAATCAGCGTAAGTTTATTCAGTGTTTTTTTCATTGTTGAAACTTATTTATTTTAGTGCGTACGAAAAATCTATTCGATTCAGAATTGATCTGCCTAAAGTCACTTCGTCAGCATATTCCAGTTCGTCACCGACAGCAATTCCTCTGGCAATGGTTGTTATGCGGATATCGAACGGTGACAATTTACGGTATATGTAAAAATTGGTTGTGTCGCCTTCCATGGTCGTGCTGAGTGCTAAAATGACTTCTTGAATATCTTCTTTTTCAATTCTTTCAATCAGACTGTTTATCTCTAAATCAGAGGGGCCAATGCCATCCATTGGTGAAATGATGCCTCCCAATACGTGGTACAAACCTTTGTATTGCTGGGTGTTTTCAATCGACATGACATCTTTGATGTTTTCAACTACGCAAACAGTTTTGCTGTCACGTGCAGGATTGGCACAAATCTGACAAATGTCGGTATCGGCTATATTATGGCATTTTTCACAATATTTGATTTCTTTTCTGAGCAAAATCATCGCATTCCCAAACTTCTCAGCTTCAAACTCACTTTGTCGCAATAAAAATAAGCTTAAACGCAGCGCTGTTTTTCGCCCGATTCCCGGTAGTTTAGAAAACTCATTGACTGCGTTTTCTAACAAAATTGATGGATATTGCTGATGACTCATTATGTTCGAAAAAATCGATTGCAAATTTACAAAAAATTAAATTGAACAAGCTATTTTCAATGGTTTTATCTGTATTTTGTTTATTTTTCACTAATTTTGAGCCAAATTATTCAAATCGATTACTCAAATCAACTACTCACAACTAAATGAACAGCCCAAGTATTTTACTGATCATCATATTTTATTTTGCATTGTTGTTGTTGATTTCTTACATAATTGGAAGAAAATCAACGGATAATGATGCTTTTTTTACAGGAAACAGAAAATCGCCCTGGTGGATTGTGTCAATCGGGATGGTTGGAGCTTCCATCTCAGGTGTCAGTTTTGTTTCTGTACCAGGCATGGTGGGTAGTATTCAGTTTACCTACATGCAGACCGTATTGGGTTTTTTAGTTGGTTATCTGGTGATTGCGCATGTCTTATTGCCCTTGTACTACAAACTAAATCTGACGAGTATCTATACTTATTTGGGACAACGTTTTGGGAAATACAGTTACAAAACAGGGGCTTCATTTTTTCTTCTATCCAAAACAATTGGCGCTGCGGCACGCTTGTTTATTGTCGCTCTGATTCTACAAAAAATCGTTTTTGATCATTGGGAAATCCCTTTTTACTTAACCGTTGCGGGAATATTGGTGCTCATCTGGATTTATACTTTTAGAAGTGGCATCAAAAGCATTGTATGGACAGATACCTTACAAACGATAATCATGATCACTGCTTTGTTCATGATGGTGTATGAATTGATGCAGAAAACTCAAACTGGTTTCGGAGACTTTTCAAAATCGTTTATCGACAGTGATTTGACCCGGGTTTTTGTTTTTGATGATTGGGTGAGTAAACAAAATTTCTTCAAACAGTTTTTCAGCGGTATTTTCATAGCCATTGTCATGACAGGGCTGGATCAGGATATGATGCAGAAAAATTTATCGTGTAAAAGCTTGCCTGAAGCTCAAAAAAATATGTATTGGTATGGTTTTGCGTTTATTCCGGTAAATTTTATTTTTTTGATATTGGGTTTTCTGATTTTGGTATTTGCTGCTCAAACCGGTCTGCAATTGCCTGCAAAAGGCGATGAGATATTGCCTTTTGTTGCCATGAATTATTTCAGCACGCCCGTTGTAATCTTGTTTATACTGGGAATTATAGCTGCAGCATTTTCGAGTGCCGACTCTGCACTAACGGCACTCACGACCTCATTCACCATCGATATATTGGGTATTGAAGAGAAAAACTATGCAAAAGGTAAAAAGATTAGTGCAAAAGGTGTAAGATTGCTTGTTCATGCATCAATTACAGTGTTGTTTATCTTCATCATCCTCTTGTTTGAAAAACTGAATAACAGAAGCATCATTGATGCCATTTATGTCATTGTATCCTATACTTATGGCCCATTACTGGGATTGTATAGTTTTGGTTTGTT
>JAUSNQ010000048.1 GCA_030655595.1 Paludibacter sp. | reverse complement strand
TTTCCCATTTTATGTGCAGCCACTGAAATGCCACCACCCAAATGCGCAATCACCAAATTTAATTTTTCGTACGGTGTACCAATATCTTGCGCATATTTACGTGCGATTGCTTTGTGATTTAATGCGTGAAATGCTGATCTTCTTGGAAACTGGGGTAATCCACTGATGCGTGCTACTTCCTGCAATTCATCGACAACAACAGGATCTGCAATGTAAGCTTTGCACCCCTGAATTCGTGATGCAAGTTCATGAGCCAATACCGCTCCCAGATTACTGGCATGTTCCCCGTTCAAACATTGTTTGAGGTCATTCAACATTTGCTCGTTGACTTCGTAGATGCCTGATTGCAAAGGTCGTAAAAACCCTCCACGACCCACTACAGCAGCTATCTCATTTAAATCAATGGCTTCTTCTTCCAGGTATTTAAGAATGTGTTCCAAACGAAATTCAAACTGGTCAATTACATGCTTGAATTCGTGAAAGGTCTGTGCAGCATGTTTGATTGCGCTGGAATTCAGCAATTTGTCATCCTCATAAACCGCAATTTTGGTTGAGGTAGAACCCGGATTAATGGTAAGAATCTTATACATAGTCTTTTGTTTGAAGGTCTGAAAACTATTTTGGTGCCGTTATATACAAATAAATACCGACGAGTAAGAACAAAAGGTTGGGTAGCCACACTGCTAAAAATGGACTCATCGCACCGCTAACCGAGAACGAAGTTGATAATGTGGAAAAGAGAATGTAAAAGGCACTGAGTGCCAGTCCTATTCCTAAGTGTAGTCCTATTCCTCCCCTGATTTTTCTGGATGCCAAAGAAACCCCCATCAAGGTCATGATAAATGCGGCTAAAGGCATAGCAAATCGCTTGTAATACTCATTTTCAAAAGTGTTTGTATTTCCAATCCCTCTTTTTTTCAATCGTTGCAAGTGTTCTTTCAACTCTGTGTTGTTCAATTGGGCACTTTCTTCAGCAGTAATAAAAAACTCTTGTGGTTGAATTAAGATGGTTGTGTCTAATGAACTTCCTTTTTGAATATTTTCACGCATCCCATCAAAATTTCGGAGTAGATAATCCGATACAGTCCACTGATAAGCTGAATCCCAGGTAATGGTTTCAGCCGTCAGGCGGGATGTGAGTATTTTATTGTCAAACTTCTCTAAGGAAAAACGATATCCTTTATTTTGCGTGATTTCAAATCTCTCAATATACATGATGATTCCCGGCTCTATCTCCATTTGAATATTTCGGGCGTAATTGGTCTTGAATTTTTTAACATACTCATTTTCAAATGCCAACAGTTTCTCGTTGGAAGGTGGGATGATATATCCACCTAAAACAAACGACAAAACACTGATTATGGTGGCTGATATGAGATAGGGTAACATGATGCGCCTGAAACTGATTCCGCTGGACAGCATGGCAATAATTTCGGTGTTAGCTGCCAGTTTAGAAGTAAAGAAGATTACGGATATGAATGTGAACAGTGGGGTGAACATATTCATATAAAAAGGAATGAAATTCAGGTAATAATCGAAGATAATGGCGCGAAGTGGTGCATTGTTGTCGAAAAAGTTATCTAATTTCTCTGTCAGGTCAAAAATAATTGCAATACTCAATATCAATACAATGGAAAAGAAAAATGTACCAAGAAATTTCTTGATGATATAGATATCTATTTTTTTCAATGCTATTTGCTGATAATTGAGCTTCATTGTTAAGCGATTCTAATAAAGGATGCTTCAGAAATTATGAATGCAGTGATCTAAAATCGAAAATCTTTGTGGAAGTTCTCAGGATGCTTTGCAGTTACATCTTTGTAATAATTCCGAATATGTTCTAAATCAGCTTGTTCATTTCCGGTAGGCATAAAAACTTCCTTGATACCCATTTCTTTTTTCTTGTAATCAATGTAAGCAAGTTGAATAGGTACATTGGCTTTCATGGCAATGTGATAAAACCCCATTTTCCACTTTGTACGTTTACTGCGTGTGCCTTCGGGTGTAATTCCCAAGTGAAAAACTGCTCTTTTCTTGAATTCAACAGCCATTTGATCGGTAACTGATGTTCTTTTGTTTCTGTCGACCGGTATTCCACCTATCTTAGTTAAAATATTTCCTAAAGGAAAGAAAAACCAGGATTTTTTCATTAAAAACGAAGATTGTCTGTTTTCTGCCCAATAGGATAACTGTCCGATTACAAAATCCCAATTGCTTGTGTGGGGTGCAACACAAACTACACTTTTTTTTGGTTCTTCCACTGTTAAAACTATTTTCCAGCCTACCGAGCGAAGAATCCACCTGCTAAATTTCTGCATATAATATTTTTAGACTGCAAAGCTACAATTTTTTTTTGACTGATTAATCTTTTTGTTCTGCAAATTGCTGAATTCAAAGACAGCTTTGAGATGTTTTATTTACTAAATTCTAGTATTAAATCAGGAGTTTATTATTCAATGAAAAACACCCTGCGTTCAATGGTGTGCGCAGTGAAAAATCCAAGTATTGTGCCTTTCAAATTGGTATATGGGTTTGCCGGACTTGAAGAATTGGGTGGCCCCGAGGTTGAACTACCCATGCTTTTGAAATATTCATAAACAGCTTTGTCGATGCACATCATCTCCA
>JAUSNQ010000045.1 GCA_030655595.1 Paludibacter sp. | reverse complement strand
TGACCTTCGGCCTTTGTGAAAATATGATTTGCCTGTTGTACCCTGATTTCTCCTTTTCTATTTTTCAGCTCAAAACTATTTGTTTCGCTGTCGTAAACCGCTTCGTTTCCTTTAGAATCGGATGTGAACTCATCAACCAATTGGTATTCTACGTTTGTCACCCACATATAATTGAGGGTGCCACGATCGAGGTAATTGATGATGGTAATTACCATGATCATACCAATTACCCACCACCTTAATCCTTTGATTTTCATGATGTTTTATTTTTTCAAAAATTCTGCACGCATCGGGCTGAACACATCAATCAAGATACCTGACTCAAGACATACTGCACCATGAGGCGCATCCGGTTCAATGTAGAATCCATCACCACCTTCAAGTACTTTCTTCTCGCCATTGATCATAACCTCAAATTTTCCACTAACTACGTATGTTGTTTGTGAATGAAAATGTTCGTGAACATAGCCGATAGCTCCTTTTTCGAATTTCACTTTAACCAGCATCAGCTGACCATCGTAACCCATGATCTGACGTGATAAACCTTCACCTACAACTTCCCAGGGAAGTTCGCTACCGATGTTGAAATTTGCACTTCTTGTTTTCATAATTCTTTATTTTTATTTTGTTATTAATTTTAATAGGTAATTTCCTGAGAATTCATATTTTTTGCCTTGATAATCAAACTGATTATTTTGCTTACCACCCTGATTGTTGACTGCATACAACAATATTTTGTTATCCCTTGTTATGATTTCAATCACACTGACCGACTCGTTATCCACAAGCAGTTTTAATGATGCAACATTACTCTTAAATCCAACAGTTACCTCTTTGGAGATATCATACAAACCATGTGGTTCAACGACCGACACAAAAGTATGATTTGCAGCGTTGTGCTGACGAATCATGAAAGCCGGATCGTAACGCAGATTGAAATGCGGGTCGTTTGCACCGGTGCGTGTCATCATCAGTTCAGATGATGCATTGGTGAGGGTCGTAACACTGTAAAAACGATCGCCTTTCACCCAAGTAAAACAAGCTTGCGATTTGTCAGTCTTGCCCTTAGCTTCAAGCCACAGATGCTGATAACCGTTCTTTTCTCCCAGTGGTTTGAGTGAAGTTGTGTTTTTTTGATATTCAAAATCAGTTGAAACCATGTGCCCCTGATAATAAAAAGGCAAATCCAATGTGCTGTTAACCTGAGGTGATTTAACCCTGAAAATATCAAACACAACCGGAAATTCAAAAGCAGGATGATTCACCATGGCGGTTGTACGGTGCATGGCAGTACCGGGATAAGCATTCTTTTCCAATGCTGATATCAGTTGAACTTCAGGATTAGAAAAATCGTGATACAACACTTCCGGATGATATTCGGATGAAACATCAATTTTGGCATCAAAATGAATGGTTTCGTTGATTGTTACAGTATTGTGCCCGATGGTCTGCATTCCCCAGGTATAATTTTCTTTTGTATAATGACCGCCAAATTTCGGTTCGATATTCAGGAAACGCACTGCACCATAATCCGTCAAAATGGCATTCCCATTGTCGTGGAGGGTTATGCTGAGCTTATCATAATGACCGTGAGATAATCCGTGAGAAGTCGCTTTGTAAGTCAGACAAGTTGCATCGGGGGTATTACTATTGCGGATGATGGCAACACCGCCTTCGGTACCATCCTGTCCGTCGCGCATAAACAACGATTCATAGGTATAATACGGTTTGTTTTTTTCTTTGTAAAATGCTTTCGCAGTTGCAATTCCGGCATCCGAAATGATAAAATCACCCTGCTGACGGACAATATCAAACAGCGATTTGTTCTTTAGATTGTTTTTATAAGCGATATTCACCGCATACACAATTTCCTGTGTTTTGAAGGTTTTGGTCAATGCATCGTTCAAATAGAAAATCTCTCCTTTGTATGAACTCTGCAATAATTTATCAACAGCTTTCATCAAAATACCATCGCGATGCTCAAATATTTTCAATTCAGGTTGTTGATTTTGAATTACCTGTGCAAAAGTCATGAACGGCCAGATGGCATAACGCTGGTAATAAGGACCCTCGGTAAAATAACCATCCGGAGAGAACAACACATCCATCTGGCGGATAAAACCGGTTTTACCATCTTTGTTGGAACCGTACAGTGCCATGTCGGTCAAATTCTTATCCCCCATAACATAACCAATCATACCAACGGAAGCAGTTGCCCAGGTTCCATGATTATGCATTTTATTAAAAACCTTGTAGTTTTCAGGATTCCCGTTCGATATAAACTCGCACATGGGATAAAATAATTTTGTTTCAATGTTTTTTCTGTCTTGCTCTGAGATAAAGTCATACACACAATCGTAAGCCATGGAAGTATGCACCAACCACACAGCTTCATTCAGCGCCTGCCAGAAAATCTTTCCGGGGGTTGATGATTTCACCGCAGGATGCAAACCCAATGTTGGATACAATTCAGCATACGCAAAAAGCATATCTTTTACGAATTGCGCATACCGCTTATCTTTCGTAACCTGAAAGAGAATACCGGCTGCATTCATTTCGTAATAGTTCTTTTTGTGCTTTTCGTGGGTGTAGCCGCCACCTCCGTCTTTCGGCTGCGGAATAATCATTTCAGCACTAAGAGCTTCATCGGCAATTTGCTTGAGTTCGTTGTACGACTTATCGAAGATGGGATATTTGCCTAAAGAAGAGCGTATTTCTTTAACTCCTTTCGGTGTCAGAAATAAACCCGGATGTATGGATCCGTTTGCTGAACCTACTACCAGCAACAGAAAGAGAACGAAAATGTGCTTTTTAAATTTCATATCTGATATCGCATTGATTGGTTGACCAATTTTCAAAAACAAAAATAAAACAATAAATTGGTTGACCAAATTAATTTAAGTCTTTTTATAGTATTATTTTTTGCGCATAACTAACTCCCGTCTCAGCAGAAAACCTCAGTAAAAACAAGCCACTACCGAGTTGTTTATCCTGACGGGCATGTGCTACTGCCCTGAATTCCTTCACCGATTTTCCTGTTAAATCATGGATACTGACTTGTCCGTTTACTATACTTTCGAACGACAGCTTACCATACCAACCGCTCAACACATAAGGTTTTATATCCCCGAAAATGGCATTAACTGTTGTTATTTCATTCAAAAAAAAAGCTCCGGCCGTGTTTTTTGTTGGCATTACCTTGGAAACGGTACCACTGATTTCGCTTGCTCCAGGTAATTTAGCGGAATTGTTTCTTATCCTTCCTCTGAGATCGGATGACACTTGATCATATTCGTTGGTTGAATAATTAGCCAGCGCAGAACCTGCAACCGGTTCGTAAATTGCTAAAGGAGTTGCAACCTGCTGCATTTGGGGATTTTGTCCAGTAACGATTTGCGTTTCATTGTATGTGAAATTAGTATACACACCTTGATTCATCAGGTTGTTCTTCCAAGTAACATCCATGTTGACATGTTGCTGCGCCAAATTGACATTGGTGGTAGTTGAAATAGCATTGTACACATGGTTATGAGCGATTACCGTGCCTATCGGAGGCATGGTATAAGTAGAAGAACTGTTGTAGTTGATGCAAAAAGATTGTGTACAATTCACGAAAGTATTGAAAGCTACAAATGCGTTTTTTACCTGAAAATAATCGTTCAGAACAGAATTTTCTTTCCCACGCACCATACATAATGCAGCGCGAAAATTAGTACCCCTCAAATCTTCAAAATAATTGTTGTACACTTTATGATCTTCGCCGATGATGCGAACCCCACCTGATGAAGATATACCGGTGCCTAAGAAATAATTTCCTTCCACCGTGCAGTCATTACCATGACGCAGGGTTAACATACCCCTGCATTCGAAGAAAACATTATTTGAATAAATATTACCGCAAGATTTGTTAGAGATAATTTCAATTTCGCCGTTACATTTATCAAAGAAATTATTGCGCACGATGCAGTTGGCGTACTGCATCGAAGTATTGCTGTCGCCTATACGGATAATTTCCTGACCATTTAATTCGTTGCCATTATCATCCAGGTTGGCATTTCTGTAACCAAAATAGTTGTTTTCAATTATATGAGCAGGAACAATTCCGGATGCTAGCCAGACAACCAGCAAAGTCCCTGAGTTGGTTTTGTTTTCAAAAGAACAATTATCAACACGATTATTTCTTCCGTAAAGCGACACCCACTTACTGTCGACCGTGTTGAGCGCGGGATTATAATTCATGATGGCGCAATTCGTCAACCGACAGTTTTCTGCCATGTTGGAAGAAGATGTTCTGAATTCAACAACAGCAGAACCACTCAAGGTACCATCTTTAAAATAAATCCCCGAGATTTCAATGTGCTGACCAGAAATTGAAATTCTGGAAGTGCCATTGAATATTACATCTCCGAGAGTTTCTGCCATCAAAACAATGGGTTGCGAAGCAGTCCCGAAAGCACGTAGCGAAATAGTTTGATTAGTCCACACCCCGTTTTTAAGCACAAGGGTATCGCCTGCCGACCAACTACCATTGTTGATATTGGCAGCAGTAGAAACAACAGTTCGGGCAGCGCCTAGCGGACTTAGCAAACACAACAATAAGAAAAGGGGAACAATTATGTACCTCATGAACAAATGATTAATTGCGGAA
>JAUSNQ010000018.1 GCA_030655595.1 Paludibacter sp. | reverse complement strand
GTATCATATAACCTTTTCTCTTCTCGCTCAAGCATTCCAATCACTATATTTATTGAATTTTTAGATGCTATCAAACCGAGTTGATTTGTAATCTTCCCTGGGATTGGCTGACCAAGTAGCAAATCATATTTAGGGGTATCGTTGTTAATTAGCCCAGTAATTGCTGCTTCAGGCAATAGGACTAAGTCGCAACTATCAACTTGTTGAATTAACTTTGATATTGATTTTAAATTACTATCAATATCTTCAGTTATTTGATTAACAACTATTGCAACTTTCATCATATCACTCCATAACTTTTAATCTTATGACTGAATTTCTTACACATTCTATAAAACCAGCTTTTTCATAATATTTTCTTAAGCCCTCGCCTGTGGATAAAAGAACGTATTTAGCATTTTGCTTTCCAGCTTCGTTTCTAATAGCATTTAACAATATCGTTCCTAAACCGCACCCTCTAAATTCCTCTTTAATTTCTACTTCAAATAACCTACAATATTCTCCCAAGTTTGCACAATAGACCCACCCTTTTATCATATCCTTTTCAATTAACCAATATGGTTTAAATATTTTTATAAAATTCGATTGTAAGGGTTTTATCAAGTTAAAATATTCTTCATCAAAGTAACTCCTCAAATTTTGTTTTTCATAATACCATTTTATATATTCGTTTTTAGAAGGTACATAAAGTTTGATTTCTTCAGGTATAGGTTTATAAAAAGATCTTGAGCATAAAAATAATACTGTGTGTATGTTATACCCTCTTTTTGAAAGATAACCTTGCCAGTTTTCTTCTTTCATAGCTGGTGGGTAAATATCATAACGATCCGCTTTATCTAATTTCTTTTCGCTATGTATCTTTTCAACTTCTTCTACTACCTTTTTAAAAGATTTATAATCGGATATTTTTACACCTACTACACGATTATAATCACCACTGTATGGAACCTGTTTATTATAAATATGGATGAAATTTTTATGTTTTGTAGGCTTACCACCTCTTGCCTTTGAATATTCAATCTCAGAATGAAGTGCTATCTCACCCCAATTAATTTTATTCATGATAACCCTCTAAATTTATCCTCAATTTAAGGCATCTATTAAACGATGGCAGATAACGGAATCGGTGTATGCGAAGTTGCGGAGCGGAGCGGAGCAATTTGTGTGGAGCGATTATACGCAGTCGGCCCGGTCCCAAATTATCAGCGATCATTATCTGCTATTTCCTTTGTGTAACTCTCGAAACTCATCTTCGAGAATACTCATCATAACAAAATCAAAATACTTATGGTTATAATAATATCCATCTCTCTGGACACCTTCTTTCTTAAATCCAATTTTCTTCCAAAAACTTATTGCCCTTTTATTAAATCCGACAACACCTATCGCCACTCTATGGAAGTTTAGGCATCTAAAAGCATAATCTAGTAAAAGAAGAATTGCTTCAGTTCCATATCCTTTTTCCCATGCGTCTTTCTCTCCAATGATGATACTTATATCTGTTGTACGCCAAGCAGGGAACATTCTCAGCAGGCCCGTTTCTCCGATTACTCGGTCATTTTCTTTTACGATAATTGCGAACCATTCTCTAGTGTTGTCACTATATACTCTCTCAAGAAATTTATTCGCATCTGCCTGGCTCATTGATACAACTTCACCGGTTAATTTCCTGATTTCAGGATCATTTGACCACTTTTGAATACAAATTAAATCTTCCTTTTCTAAAGCCCGTAAGTAGACACGCTTGCCAATCAAAAACCCAGATTTTATTTTGCTTTTTTCATCAAATGTCATCACATCCACTCATCCCTTCTCTTATCCTTAGATATCCATTCAGAAAGCCGATTGCGTATAACGGCTCGCGTGTTTGCGAAGTCCGCCTCAGGCGGATTTAGCAAAGCATCGCAAACGC
>JAUSNQ010000016.1 GCA_030655595.1 Paludibacter sp. | reverse complement strand
AGATGATATGAGTGTGAAAATTAATGCGGTATTAAGGAAATTTTCATTATCTTTTTGGGTTCTATTCTCTGAGCAAATTTTCAGAGTTGATGCATTGAATCCCATCCCCGAGATAATAGAAAAAATGGAAAGATAAGACTGAATAATTTTAATTCTTCCTATGTCATCAGGAGAAAGAATTCCTGCAACAAATAATTGAGAGGCAAAAGCGAAAATCTGTATCAACAAATTAGCGGACAACAAATGAAAAAATCCTTTATGCCGTATATTCCTCAAGAAATATTTAATTTCGAAAAAATTATATCTCATCTGAATAACAGTTTGTATGCAGCAAGTAAAGTAAGTACCTGCGTTTTTTCAGTTATATTCCCCTTATCATAGAGTTGAACCATATCATTCATCAATTCAGGCTCTGTAATAAAATCAGCAATATTTAAACTGTAATAATTATCTAGATATTGTTTTACTTTCGGATTTTCATCGTACCAAAGTTGTTCCGGGTTCATATTGTTTTTCCAAATACTCTTTATTGGCAAACGTTTTATTATTGCACGTTTCAGCCTGTATATAAAGCGAATTATTTTATTATTTGTAGGTTTTCCACCAATACTCTCCCATGTAAAGCTCGCATATTCAGGGTGTTTCTTGTTTATCCAATCAATATATATTTTTTCTTTGTAATTGAATTTCTTTGGAATAGAATGGGCATATGAAATAAAGTCAGGGTATAAAAATGGAGAAGAAGCTTCCGCAATTAAACTAAAGTATAGGAAGCCTGTGTTTATTCCAAGAAAAGCGCGGTTGTAAAATTTGTAAAGTTCTTCATTTCTATACTTTGAAATTGATTTCTCAATGATATTTGCAGCTTTATTCAATAATCCATTTGAAAATAGTCCGTCAGAAATTTTAGATTTAACTTCTTGTCTACTTGAAAGATAGCTTCCTAAAACAGCATCACCTATCATACCTGTATGAATCATACCAATTTGAGTATCAGTTATTTTTTTTAAAGCTTCAAGAACATGACTAATTCCGGTATAAATATTCAAACCATCATTAACTTGTACGACATCATCAATTGCAAGTAAACTTTCAGGAGATAAATGTACTTGAAAGATTGGTAAGTGATATGATTTCGCAATCTCAGATGCAATTATTTCATCTGCATACCCTTTTTCGCTAAAATTAAACATAATCTGGTTGCGATAATTGAGATCAAATGCTGTAAGTGCTACCATTCTCGAATCAAGTCCACCGCTCAAAGTAGTTAAGGGAGTATAATTCCTGCTTTTTTCAAATTCAAATTCAGATCTTATGGCCTCCTTAAATAAAATATCTAATTTTTCAATGATTACTTTCTCGTTATCTGTGTTTTCCTGTATATCTTTGAGATGAAAGTAAAATCTTAGATGTAGTTTCTTTTGATCAAACAATGCGTATTCTCCTGCTCTTATTTGTTTAACTTCTTTTATTAGGGTATAATCATCATGCATAAAACCACTTGTTAGTAGGAGATATGAAGCTTCTATATCTAAGGTTTTTTTTATTTCAAGTTTCTCCAGTGTTTTACTCAAAGTATACAAGTCAGTTGAAAAAATATAGTAATCCTCGTTAGAAAAATAAAATAATTTTTTTGTTGCTGTGTGATTGTTAAATGCGGTATAGTAATTATTATTTTTATTATAGAAAAAACCTACAAAATTGCCTGTAAATTGTTTGAAAAAATCCTCATCTTGAGTTGAAATTATTCTTATAAGTGATTCATAATCATCAACTTTATGTTTTTTAAACAAAACGTCAATATTAGTTATAAGGCCATCTGTAACAATAAAGAAATCTTCATTGTTAATCCAGAGTTTATCGGAAAGAAATTTTTCAGAAGTAAATTGTTCAGTTTGAAAATTCCCGCTTGTAAAATTGCGTTTAATGTGGACAGGTTGAAACTCAAATAAAGGTTTCCACTGAAATTCTATGGGTAGAATATCTTTCTTTAAAGAAATTATTGAAATAAATCCGTGCATTATTTGATTTTTTTTGTTAATGCCTTTTTATATGAATTAAATATTTCAGAACCAACCAATTTATAACTGAATTTCTCTTTTGCTTGTTCTTTTATTTTCATGGCATCATATTCCTGAAAATGATCAAGCATGTAAATCATTTCCTCCAACAATGCATTTTCATCCTTAGCTTTTATCAAAATACCATTCGACTCATTCACATGTTCTGAAATTCCACCTACATCAGAACTTAAAACAGGTTTTCCGCACGACAGACTTTCACTTATTACTACCGGAGAATTTTCGTGATTCGAGAACATGAGAAAAAAATCACAATGAAAAAATTCATCAGCAACTTCAGAAGGCGAGAGTTCACCTGTAAAAAGAATAAATTCTGAAGGAATATTTAGAGTCTCTGAATACTGAATAATTGAATTGAAATCTATGCCTGTACCGACAATAACAATCCTAAAATCATCTCTAAGGGTAGTTAATTTTGCAATTACCCTCAGTATTCCAGTAATATTTTTTTGATTATCATCAAAGCATGAAACATGTAAAATATTTTTTATGTGTTTTACTGAATTCCTATGATTTTCAAAAAAGATATCTTCTACTACATTATTTACTACTTGATAATTATTATTTATTAAATGATGTGATATCATGGCGTTTTTTAAATCTTCAGAAACAGGCAATACTGCTGATGCGTTTTTTACGATCAGTTTAGTGATAAATTTTCTAAGAATACCCGAATATGACCTTCGTGAAGGCAAATATCTTGTCCAATGTTCTGTAATAATATAAGGAATATTCTTTGATTTTTTTAACCAATAAGCAAGAATCCCAGACCTTGTAAGAATGTTTACATGGACAATATCCGGAAGTCCAGATGTTTTTTTTATTGTTTGAATTCCTATTCGAATTGCTTTTATGTAAGAGAACATTTTGTGAATTCTCCTCAATACGCCTTTGTTATTTTCAGGAAAATAAATAATATATTCTTCCACTTTATTGAAATTTTGTTTAATAATTTCAATTTCAGTTATATGCTTATCCCCATGTACATACAACACTTTCACATCACAATACAAACTCACCGCCTCAGCATGTTTTCGTACAAATAAACCAGCCATTGCATCGTATCTGTTGGGATACCATGCTGATAAAAATAGAACTTTAATCATGATGCAATAAACTATTCATTATATTCTTCCAATTAAGAACGAAGGCCTTAACTTCTTTAGTATGTAATAGGGTTGATTCTTTGCGCCGAAGCCTTTGTAAAAACGAGCAATTCCTTCAATCTTTGATCCTTCAAAGTCAAGTATTTTGTCTTCTCCTGCTTCCTGTTTGATAATATCATCAACTAAGTAAAACATGGCAAAATTTTGTTTTCCAGTCTCGTTGGAGACTGGCACAAGATAAGTAATCCGTTGATTGAATTCAGTATAACACAACGCTGCTATCATCTCATCAGTATGATCAAATACTCCGCTTAATTTAAAGGAACAATGTTTCTGTCCCGCATCAATGAGCTTCTTCAGACAATCAGAATCTATCGATTTATACGTTTTGCTTGTCTGCTGATAAAAGTGTATAAATGATCCTAAACTTATATCATGGATAATTGTAAGTTTTAAATTATGAGCTTTTTCAATATTCCTGATTGTATTTTTTGAGTAGTTTTGAACCAATTCTTTATACGATTTGCTTAAATTCAATATGTAATTGGGTAATTCACGCAATCCAGGAAGATAGTTTTGATAATTCAAATTCAATTCATAGCTGTAAGATGGAAGTTTCTGAATGAAATGCCGGATGATGTCCGGGGTAATGGGTCTGCTTGAGAAAATGCCCAATTGCTGCGCCAACGGGGGTTGAACGATATAAGGAATTTTATATTTTCTTTTAATGGGAATCGGTAAAACATATTGGTAATCATCACTTATCAATGCATCCCAATTTGGAGAGATTATATCAAGATACCAGGAATTAGCATATATCAGACTGTTCGATGCCTCAGAGATAGCTTCATCCCATTTGTTGCAATCAATTGTTTTGTGTGATAAATGTTTGATCACCATAATTAAGAAAAAGTGCTGATTTTCTGATTAAATTTTAAACAAAAATACAGTATTTAATGGATACTTCCATAATTTCAGGTATAATTTTTCTATTTCAAAAGAAAATTGTAATTTTGGGGGCATTTTTATCATTTTTATCATTAAAATCCGTTATGGCAAAAGAAACTACAAACAATTCAGGATCAACTCACAACGCTTTAACACAAGGAAGTATCATTACTGGCAATATTACTTCCGAGAATGATTTTCGAATAGATGGAGAAGTGAAGGGTGACATGCTGTGTAAAGGTAAAGTAGTCATTGGTGGTACGGGGATATTGAAAGGCAAAATTTCTTGTGCTAATGCCGAAATTATTGGAACTGTTTTGGGCGATATTTTAGCAACCGAAACGCTCACCTTAAGGTCTACAGCAAATGTTACCGGCAATATCAAAACCAAGATACTCGTTGTGGAACCCAACGCTGTTTTCAATGGGAATTGTTCCATGAAAGACAATGTTGCCACTGAATAAATAGAAGCGTTGATTTTTTCAGCGCTTTTTAATTTTTACACGATAATACGCTGTCCAATGTTATACAAGGCTTTAGTAGTTGAAGAGTCTGAAGAAAAGTATATTTCAGAAATTAAAAATCTTGATACAAAACACTTGCCTTCTGGCGAAGTGCTCATTCAAGTAAAATATTCATCCCTGAATTATAAAGATGCTTTGTCGGCATCCGGCAATAAAGGCGTTACCAAAAAATATCCGCATACACCGGGAATTGATGCTGCTGGTATCGTCATATCATCTGCATGTGCTGATTATCAAGCTGGACAAGAAGTAATTGTAACTGGATATGATTTGGGAATGAATACCCCGGGTGGTTTTGGTGAATATATCCGTGTTCCTGCCGATTGGGTAATCAAATTGCCGGAGGGGCTGACCTTGAAAGAGGCGATGATTATTGGTACTGCTGGATTTACAGCGGGTATATCATTGCTTCGTCTGACCGAATTGGTTAAGCCGGAAGATGGAAAAATTATTGTTTCGGGTGCAACAGGAGGTGTTGGTTCAATGGCTTTGTCGATGTTGACTAAATGTGGATATCAATCTGTAGCAATTTCTGGTAAAGAACATGAGCATGATTTTTTGACCTCATTGGGTGTAACCGAAATTATTTCACGCAATGATTTTGAGAAAATTGAAGATAAACCAATTTTGTCTGCTCAATATTCAGGTGCAATTGATACAGTGGGGGGACATATATTAGTTAAAATCATCAAGTCCTTGAAACCATTAGGCGTAGTTACGACCTGTGGAAGTGTTGGCGGCACAAAACTCGATTTGAATGTTTTCCCTTTTATTTTGAGAGGGGTTTCGTTGATTGGTGTTTCTTCTCAAAATTATCCTTTAATCTCAAGGAAAATATTGTGGGAAAAGCTTGCCAATGATTTGAAGCCTGATAATTTGATGAATTTGTACAATGAAGTATCTTTATCTGAACTTCCTAAAGCAATCCAGTTAATTCTATCAGGTAAATTAAAAGGTCGAACCCTGGTGAAAATTTAATGGATAAATAGTTTTTTATGTTTTCCTAATTTTCTCAATTAAAAAAAATAATGCAATTTTGCATTCGTTTTCACTTAACAGAAATTGTATCATTCACAGTTTATAAATGGCATTAGCAAACGAAAATTATCTTAAAACTCCCGAGATCTATTGTTTCGACGATATAGATAAGCGTGTAAATGCCTATAAAGTGCTTCATCCTCAAGCTAAATTGATACATTTGGGAATAGGGGATGTAACCCGTCCACTTCCCGAAGAAGTCATTAAAGCCATGCATGCTGCCATCGATGATATGGCACAGGTTGATACTTTCAGAGGTTATAGTCCGCCTCAAGGTTATGATTTCCTGATAGATAAAATTGTAAAAGATTACCGTACAAAAGGAATCAACCTCGAAAAGGAGACTGTTTTTATAAATGACGGAGCCAAATCGGACATCGGTAATATCGGACATGTATTAGGTAGAGATAATATCATTGCTATTGCCGATCCTGTCTATCCTGTTTATGAAAATGCAACCATCATGAGTGGTCGTGCCGGTTTCTTGAATGATGAACAAAAATGGAGCAATGTTGTTTATTTGAAGTGTAATGAAGAGACCGGTTTTATTCCGGAATTACCTACTGATAAGGTAGATATCATTTATTTGTGCAGTCCAAATAACCCTACAGGCACAACAATCTCAAAGACTGAAATGAAAATGTGGGTCGATTATGCGCTGGAACACGACAGCATCATTATTTTCGATGCAGCATATCAAGCTTTCATTACTGAGAAGGATGTGCCGAGGAGCATCTATGAAATTAAAAACGCCAAAAAGGTGGCAATCGAAATTAGAAGTTTTTCAAAAAGTGCCGGATTTACAGGTATTCGCTGTGGATTTTCCATTTTTCCGAAAGAATTGATTGTGCATACCCGTTTGGGTGAATCAGTTCAGTTGATGAAATTGTGGAGCCGACGGAATGCAAATTATACAAATGGCATATCATATATTGTTCAACGTGGCGCCGAGGCTATTTTTTCAAAAAAAGGACAGCAGGAAGTGCAACAACTAATTAATTATTATATGACCAATACCCGCATGATCAGAGAACAATTGATTGAGTCGGGTTTGAAAGTCTATGGAGGAATAAACTCTCCTTATGTTTGGTTCAAAAACCCTGATAATCAATCCTCGTGGAAATTCTTTCAGCAATTGCTTCAGGATTTTCAAATTGTGGGAACTCCCGGTATCGTATTCGGTCATGAGGGTGAAGGTTATATGCGTTTTGGAGGATTTAGCAGTTATGAGGAGACAAAAATAGCATTAAACAGATTAAGTAATCGTTTGTAAAATTGTATTTAACTTAGAAAAATATGTGTGGAATAGTTGGTTATATAGGCTATAGAGAAGCTTATCCTATATTGATAAAAGGACTTCAAAGATTGGAGTATAGGGGGTACGACAGCGCAGGAATTGCCCTGATGCATCATGGAAAATTAAATGTTTACAAAGCAAAAGGTAAAGTGGCTGATTTAGTTCAGTTTGCCGAACAAAAAGATATATCAGGAACGATTGGTATTGCTCACACCCGTTGGGCAACTCATGGCGAACCTAACACTGTTAATGCACATCCACATTACTCTCAATCTGAAGAACTGGCGATTATCCACAATGGAATCATTGAAAATTATGCTGTACTGAAAGAAGGATTAATTAAAAATGGATATAGTTTTCAGAGCGATACCGATACAGAGGTTTTGATTCAGTTAATCGAATTTATCAAGAAATCCAATCAGGTTGATTTATCAACAGCTGTCCAATTAGCATTAAATCAGGTTATTGGTGCTTACGCCATTGCAGTGCTCGAAAAAGATCAGCCGGATATCATCGTTGCAGCTCGTAAAGGTTCTCCATTGGTTGTGGGTGTTGGTGAAAATGAGTATTTTTTGGCTTCTGATGCAACTCCCATCATTGAATACACGGATAAAGTGGTGTATATAGGAGAAGAAGAAATTGTTACGCTCAACAGGGGCAACGGGATGAGAATCAAAACAATTTCCAATGTCGAAAAAACTCCCGAAGTTAAAAAGTTGGAAATGACTCTTAATCAGTTGGAAAAAGGTGGTTTTCAGCACTTCATGCTCAAAGAGATTTTCGAACAGCCCAAAACATTGGCTGATTCAATGCGGGGTAGGGTGAATGTGGATGAAAATAATGTGACTTTATCGGGTTTTATCGATAATAAAGATAAATTTGTCAATGCCGGAAGAATTATCATTACTGCTTGTGGGACTTCCTGGCATGCCGGATTGATCGGCATGTATGTCATTGAGGAGTTTGCCAGAATTCCGGTTGAAGTTGAATATTCTTCTGAATTCAGATACCGCAAACCGGTGATCTATCCGAACGATGTGGTTATTGCAATTTCCCAGTCAGGCGAGACTGCAGATACACTGGCTGCAATTGAATTAGCTAAATCTCAGGGTGCGTTTATTTTTGGTATTTGTAACGTTGTAGGTTCATCGATTCCGCGCAATACGCATTCAGGCGCATACACGCACGTGGGACCTGAAATTGGTGTTGCATCTACAAAGGCATTTACAGCTCAGGTAACGGTCTTAACAATGCTTGCTTTGATGATAGGAAAGGAAAAGAAAACCATCAGTGAAGATAATTACTTGCGAATCGTTAGGGGATTGGGGGCAATTCCTGAAAAAATGAAAAAGCTGTTGAATCAAAATGAAATGATTGGTCAATTTGCGAAGACTTTTACCTATGCACAAAATTTCATTTACCTGGGTAGGGGATATAATTTTCCTGTGGCATTGGAAGGCGCACTAAAACTCAAAGAAATATCTTATATCCATGCTGAAGGATATCCTGCTGCAGAAATGAAACATGGTCCGATTGCTTTAATCAGTCAGGAAATGCCGGTTGTTGTAATTGCTCCAAGTTCAGGGATGTATGATAAAGTAGTAAGCAATATTCAAGAAATAAAAGCCAGAAAAGGTAAAATTATATCGATTGTGACAGAAGGAGATGAAACAGTTAAGAATCTTTCGGACTACTGTATTGAAATTCCTGATACAGAAGAGTGTTTGGTTCCGCTTCTTGCTGCAATTCCCTTACAGTTAATGGCTTATCACATTGCAGTTGTGAAAGGTTGTGATGTGGATCAGCCCAGAAATTTAGCAAAATCAGTTACCGTAGAGTAACCTGAGTATTTTTTATTTGAACATTTAAAATTTGGTTTGACAAATGTGCGGAATCGCAATGGTAAGGTTGTTGAAACCTTTGGATTACTATCAACAAAAATATGGTACCTGGCAATATGGTTTGCAGAAAATGTACCTGCTCATGGAGAAACAGCACAACCGTGGTCAAGAAGGAGCGGGTATATCTGGTGTGAAATTAGACATGCCGCCTGGTGAGGAATATATTTGGCGGGAAAGAGTGGAAGGAAAGAATGCCATTCAGGATATTTTTGCAAATATCAATAGAAAATCAACCGAAATCGGTGAAGCAATTTTCAACGATGCAGTTCAAGCTAAGCAAAGTTTACCTTTTGCAGCAGAATTATATTTGGGTCATTTACGTTATAGCACAACTAATTACAAGGATGGTGTTTCATATATTCATCCTTTTCTACGACGACATAACTGGAAAAACAGAACGATGCTTTTGGCCGGAAATTTCAATCTGACAAATGTTGATGAGTTATTTGATTTTCTGACACAAAAAGGTCAGCACCCAAGAGACAAAGTCGATACTTTCCTGATGCTGGAAACCCTTGGTTTTAAATTAGATCAGGAAGTTCAAAAGGAATATGATTTTATTAAAAAAAGATATTCCAATGATATCACAATTACTCAAAAAATTGAGGAACAGTTAGATATTGCCTCTATCATCAGAAAATCTGAGTATATGTGGGATGGGGGTTATGTAATTGCTGGTATGCTCGGTCATGGTGATTCTTTTGTGTTCAGAGATTCAAAAGGAATTCGTCCATGTTTCTATTATGCTGATGATGAGATTGTTGTTGTTGCATCTGAAAGACCTGTAATCCAAACATCTTTGAATGTTAAGGAATCTGATGTGCATGAATTGACCCCGGGAAATGCCATGATCATCAAAAAAAGTGGTGAGGTTAAATTTGAAGTCATTCGAGAACCTGATAAAAAGCTGACCAGATGTTCTTTTGAACGGATCTATTTTTCAAGAGGCAGCGATTATGATATCTATCGTGAAAGAAAACAATTGGGTGAATCTTTGGCCGATGCAATATTAAAATCAATTGATCATGATATTGAAAACTCGGTTTTTTCATTTATTCCAAATACTGCAGAAGTGGCATTTTACGGGATGATTGATGGGATTAAACATAAATCAAAGCAAACGCCCCGTACAGAAAAAGTATTGATCAAAGATATTAAACTACGTACTTTTATTTCTCAGAACAAAGAAAGAGATGATTTAGCTACCCACGTCTATGATATTACATACGGGTCTATTCGTCGGGGAAAAGTGGATAATTTGATTGCTATTGATGACTCAATTGTGCGTGGTACAACACTGAAACAGAGCTTGTTGAAAATAATGAATCGCTTGGAACCTAAAAAGATAGTCATTGTTTCCTCATCACCACAAGTGCGTTTCCCTGATTATTACGGAATTGATATGTCGAAAATGTCAGAGTTTTGTGCATTCAGAGCTGCGATTCAATTGCTGAAGGATACAGGACGACAATCTATCATAGATGAAGTTTACAGGAAATCCAAAGCTCAGGAAATTTTTCCTAAAGAAGAAATTGTGAATTATGTAATTGAAATTTATGCCCCATTTACACAGGAAGAAGTATCTCGACAGATCGCTAAAATGCTAACACCAGAAGAAGTTGATTGTCCGGTAGAACTGGTTTATCAAACCATTGAAGGATTACACCTTGCTTGCCCGGATCATGCCGGTGACTGGTATTTTACTGGTAATTATCCAACACCCGGAGGTAATCTGCTTGTAAATAAGGCATTTATTAACTACTACGAAGGAAAAGAAATTTTATAATTGATTTATATGTTAAAAGAAATTCTATCAATCTCAGGCAAACCAGGCTTATTTAAAATGGTTTCGCAAGGTAAAAACATGATTATTGTTGAGTCTTTACTCGATGGTAAACGTATTCCGGCATACACAAAGGACAAAGTTGTATCTTTGGGTGATATTGCCATGTACACCGACAAAGAGGAAATTCCATTGGGTCAGGTACTTGAGAATATCAAAGTTAAAGAAAACGGTGCTACTTGTCCTATTGAACCGAAAGCTGATAACAACGTGCTTCGAAAATATATGGAAGAAATTCTTCCTAACTTCGATCGGGATAAGGTCTATCCAAGTGATATGAGAAAATTATTTGCCTGGTATAATATTTTGGTAAATAGTGGGATGACAGATTTTATTGCTGTAGAAGAAACCAAGGAAGAATCTAAAGATAAAGCAGAGGACAAAACTGAGGCATAAAATATTTAAATAAAAAATGTAATTTAAAATATGGACGTCAGAACTATCACAAACGCCATCGAATCATTTGCACCCTTAGCATTACAAGAGAGCTACGACAATGCAGGATTGTTGGTTGGTAATCCAGATATGGAAACGACCGGAGCATTGATGTGTATTGATGTTACCGAGGCTGTGATAGACGAAGCCATATCTATGAATTTGAATTTAATCATTGCACACCATCCTCTTATTTTCAAAGGACTCAAGATGATTACGGGTCAGAACGAAGTGCAACGTTGTGTTATCAAGGCCATCAAACATGATATTGCTATCTACGCTGCTCACACCAACATCGACAATGTGATAGCTGGAGTGAATGGTAAAATTGCTGATAAAATCGGCTTGGTAAATAGAAAAATACTGCAACCCAAACAGGGAATGTTGCTGAAGTTGGTGACATTTGTCCCTAAACTCCATGTACAAAGAGTTCGAGATGCAATTTTTGAAGCCGGAGGTGGGACAATTGGCAACTATGATGCTTGTAGTTTCAATTGCGAAGGATATGGCAGTTTTCGTCCCAATACCGATGCACATCCATTTGTAGGTGAAGTAAATAAAATTCATTACGAAGAAGAGATTAAAATCGAAGTCATCTTACCGGATTATTTGCAAAAGCATGTTGTTAGTACGTTAATCAAAGCACATCCTTACGAAGAACCAGCTTATGATCTCATACCGTTAAACAATGTATCCGATCGGGTAGGCTCAGGAATCATTGGATATCTAGCTGAAAAAGAGGATGAAAACACATTTTTAAAAAGAATCAAAGCAATTTTCGGAAACAACTCGATTCGCCATACTGCATTGTTAGGAAATCAAATAAAAAAAGTAGCACTTTGCGGTGGTTCTGGTAGTTTCTTATTATCAGAAGCGATTCAAGCAAAAGCTGATGTTTTTATTTCCGGTGACTTTAAATACCACGAATTTTTTGATGCAGAAAAAAGCATATTAATTGCCGATGTAGGTCATTATGAAACAGAGCAGTTCACAAAAGAAGTTTTTTATGAAATAATTCAAAAAAAATTCCCTACCTTTGCAATCCATATTTCAAAAATAAATACAAATCCCATTATTTATTTGTAACAAAATGACAGCAGTGACCAAATTAGAAAAAGAAATTACCGTTGAAGAAAAACTTTTTGCCCTGTACGACTTGCAAAAAGTGGTTTCCGAAATAGATGAAATCAAAACACTTCGTGGCGAATTACCGCTTGAGGTGCAGGATTTAGAAGATGAAATCATTGGGTTGAATACACGTATTGAACATTTTGAGAAAGAAGTCAATGAATTTACATCGATGATTGCTTCAAAAAAGATCTCAATAGAAGAATCGCGTATTAAAATTGACCGGTATCAGGAGCAGCAAAACAATGTGAGAAACAATCGTGAACACGAGAATCTTGAGAAAGAAATTGAATATCAAACACTCGAAATAGAGTTGTGTGAAAAGCAGATTCGCGAATACAAGGCTTTTAAAGATGGCAAAGTAGAAGAACAAAAAATTACAGCTGCTCAATTATCTGAAAGAAACCTCGACTTAGAACAAAAAAGGGGAGAGTTAGAAGAGATAATCGCTGAAACCAAACAAGAAGAAGAAAAATTACGGGAACGTGCAAAAGAAATTGAAACACGCATTGAAGTGCGTTTGCTTACTGCATTTAAACGTATACGCAAAAATGCCCGTAACGGTCTTGCTGTGGTTTATATTAATCGCGATGCATGTGGGGGATGCTTCAACAAAATTCCTGCTCAAAAACAACTTGATATCAGACTGAGAAAGAAAGTTATTGTATGTGAGTATTGTGGTCGCATTTTAGTCGACCAGCAACTGGCTGGCGTTGCACCTGTTTCAGAGATTGCAGAATAAGCATACTTGAATTTAATAATATGACGAAAGTCCGAAATTTATTTTTCGGACTTTTTTTGTGCATATAAGTCAAAAAATATCGGCATAATCATGACTCATGGCTAAGCAAAAATCAAATACTCAATTCTCAGACCTTGATATTTGGGTTAAATTATTCAATAACAGTTAGTTGAGTGATAAATCAAATATTTAGTTGTTCAATCTGATAATTATTACATTCATTTTTCAGTTAAAATGAAATAATTATATTTATAAATCATGATTTAAATCCGAGGAAGGGTGATGAGCATGATTGTGTAAACTTGCAAATACAAATGTATACAGAAAGTTGTATGATTAAAAATTCTTACATCCAACAAACCAATTGTTATAGATAGAAATGTAACCGCATTGGGGGGTCGACTATATTTGTATCAGATTTTATTGTAAATATATTTTACAGAAACACTAGAGATCACAAAGATACATCTCTATATAAATAAAATTAAAATTATCAATTATTATTTTTTAAATAACTACTAACCAGTTAAATAAATATGATATCTAAATTTAAGATTCAAGTCAAATGGCAAAAGTGTGAAATAAGTACTATGTATTTGATTTTTTCAAGATAATAAATTCATATCTATATGACAATCAGATATATTAACGAACAATAATTAAATATTAACTTCACTTGTACTTAATAGACTAAAAAATACCTGTTTAATGACTGATATTATACTGTAGATAAGTGATTGTCTCTATCGTATTAAATTCAATATTTTCTTTGTAATCAGTAAATAAACGAGGTATTCCCTTGATTTAATTCAATGGGTTTTTCATGCTTTTCACCAGGACTAATTTTAGTATAATTCAGTTTGTTGTTCGCACAAATGTAAAATGCTCCGAATTTGACATATGTATAGTTTCAATACATTTCTATCTATACCCACAACTTTGTGAAATTTTGTTTTGTAAAAACATTTACATACATTTGTAACTCGAAAATCTATTTGTAAAATACACTAAATACATCGTTTTATGAATGAAAAAGTCCGTATTGAAAAAATCATGCAAGTAGAAGGCATGAGTTCAGGACAATTTGCCAATGAAATAGGCATACAAAATTCTACTTTGTCGCACATACTGAATAACAGGAACAATCCCAGTTTAGATGTGATGAAAAAAATACTCAACAGGTTCCCGAACATTAACTCAGATTGGCTTATTTTAGGACTCGGACCCATATTTCGTCAGGAAATGCAATCTCAGGTGCCCACTTTGTTTGGTGATGATGATGAATTATTCTCATTATCAGATACTTCATCAGAAAATGAGTTGAGAAATTCTAGTCAGAATTCTGATCCAAATAATCAAAATACAGTCAGATCAACACCAGAAGCTACTTACACCCGATTGTCGACAAAAAAGTCATCGGTTGAACAGCATGATAAACACTTAGGCAATCAAGGCCATGTTGAAAATGATTTAAAGCCAGAATCAAACGTAAACAATCAACAGGAAATTGGTGAATTAAGAAAAACTCAGATAGCTTTTGTTGAAAAAAAAGTCAGCAAAATTATCCTTTATTACTCAGATCACACATTTCAGGAATTCGATTCAAAATAATTGTTGTATTTTTGTACCTGAAATATAGAATGGTAAAAAACCATCTTAATCTATGTTTCAAATAAGCAATATATACATTATAACAATGAAGAAATTCATGCAAGACTTGATCGATAAGGAAAATAAAATCGTGAATGATCAGTATTATTTACTAATTGTGAGAGCAAATGATCCTTTGCCTGCGATGTTTCCTGGTCAATTTGTCGAAGTGCGTGTCGATGATTCGCCTACTACCTTCCTCAGAAGACCGATTTCAATCAATTTTGTGGACTATGCGCATAATGAGTTGTGGTTATTAGTTCAAATTGTTGGAGATGGTACTCGTAAATTGTCAACTCTGAAGTCAGGAACGAAATTAAATCTTATTTTTCCACTTGGAAACACATTTTCTATCCCCGAAAATAAAGATGCCCGCATTTTAATGATTGGTGGTGGTGTAGGAATCGCTCCAATGCTGTTTTTGGGCGCATATTTGAACGATCTGGGCTATACTTGTAACTTTCTGTTAGGTGGACGATCTGAATCAAATTTGCTCCAATTGGATGATTTTGTCAGGTATGGTAATATACACACGACAACTGAAGATGGTTCACATGGTGAAAAGGGTTTTGTAACTCAACATTCCATCTTAAATAATCAGAAATTTGATGCAATTTATACTTGCGGTCCTACTCCCATGATGAAAGCTGTGGGAGCTTATGCAGCTAAAACGGATACTTTTTGCGAGGTTTCTCTTGAAAATACAATGGCTTGTGGTTTTGGTGCTTGCTTGTGTTGTGTGACTGATACCACCGATGGTCATGTTTGTGTGTGTACTGAGGGACCGGTTTTTAATATTACAAAGTTAAAATGGTAGATTTAAGTGTACAGTTAGGTAAGATACAATTGAAAAATCCGGTGATGACTGCATCGGGCACTTTTGGTTATGGTACAGAGTACTCCGACTTCATTGATATTTCGCGAATAGGAGGTATTATTGTAAAGGGAACGACGCTTCGTGATCGTCAGGGAAACGCATATCCGCGCATGGCTGAAACGCCTTCAGGTATGTTAAACGCTGTGGGACTGCAGAATAAGGGTGTTGACTATTTTGTTAATCACATTTATCCTGAAATTAAAGACTTTGATACAAGTATATTTGTAAACGTTTCGGGGTCAACGATTGAAGATTACATCAAAACATCGGAATCATTAAATGATTTGGACCATATTCCAGGTATTGAATTGAATATATCTTGTCCGAATGTGAAAGAAGGTGGAATGGCCTTTGGGACTTCTTGTCTGTCTGCTGCTCAAGTAGTTAAGGCTGTGCGAAGTGTGTACAGAAAAGAGTTGATGGTGAAGCTTTCGCCAAATGTAACTTCTATTTCCGAAATAGCACTGGCTGTTGAGGCTGAAGGTGCTGATTCTGTGTCTTTAATCAACACTTTATTGGGTATGGCAATCGATGCGGAGAAACGTACGCCGATTCT
>JAUSNQ010000012.1 GCA_030655595.1 Paludibacter sp. | reverse complement strand
GAAGGAACGGGACTTTGTTATGAAACCATTAAACGAAATTCTTGGGTTGATTTAGACTTTTTAAAGAATCAAGCATCAGTTTGATGATATTCTTTCAGAATTTCCCAAGCTTTTTTAAAATCTTTTTCGAAAACCATGATTGCAACACCTTCGTCAAGCTCGTAAAGCATCGGAAGTATGTCGGCACTCGCTGAGTTATATATAGAACTCGAAATATTATTTTCCTTTAGAACAGATTGGTCAAGCATCGCCTCTTCCATTCTCTCGTAGTTTTTTAGTCGAACAATCTTTTCTTCCATGATAGCGGTTTTTTGAGGTTCATCTTGCTATCAATAAAACAATGCAAAACATAAAATTGTTTACAACAATGATTGTTAATTTTCACCTCCGCAATATTTTTTTTACTTTTGCATCACGAATTATAAATAAATGGAAATAGATAATCTTCCCGATCATATAGTTTATTCACCTCAGGTAATTGATTTTGTTACAGTTGCAGCAGAAACTTGTCTGTTTTTTGAGCATGCAGCGGAATTAAGTACACAGGAATTTGTGAACAAAGGAGTGAAAATGCTTGCCCTGTTGTACCTCAAAACATCCATGCTGGCAATTCCACAGCGTGTTTATGATGACATGACAGAAAAGTTTGTCACAGAAGCTGATTATAATGATGTCAAAGGACAAATTGAGTTGTTGCTGGGCGAGAAGGATTCTTATTTAGAAACTTTTCATCCGGACATGACACTGAGTGACACACCAATCGCCGCTTTCGTCTCCGAAAATTTAGCAGATGTTTATCAGGAATTGAAAGATTTTGCAGCAAATTATCAGTTGGCAGATACCGATGTGATGAATGATGCTTTGGCAACTTGTTTAGAGGCTTTTGGTGCGCACTGGGGACAAAAATCATTGAATGCATTGCGTGCTTTGCACAATATCCGGTATAGCGATAATTTTGAAGAGGAGAATCAGTTCGAAGAAGAAACTCAAAAAAGCAAAATTGATAGAAATTCATTTTTAGGATTCTTGCGGGATGATGAAATAAACCCTGAATTGTCAAATGATTAAATCGAAAATAACCAAAGAAGAGGTAAATCAACTGCCTGTCATCCTGTTTGAGGGCGAGGTTACAGTTGTAGATAGCGATGAAAAAGTGCATGATGCCTTGTCGGATTTACAGCAACATGAAATCGTAGGAATTGATACGGAAACAAAGCCTTCCTTCAGAAAGGGGGTACTGCATAAAGTTGCATTATTGCAAATTTCTACTCCCAATCATTGTTACCTTTTCCGACTGAATAGAATTTCTTTTCCTCGGGAGTTGGGAGTATTTTTATCAGATAAATCCATTTTGAAGATTGGATTGGCATTGAAAGATGATTTTACTGCTCTGAATAAGCATCACAAGTTTAAACCTGAGAATGTAGTTGATTTGCAGTCAATTGTCAAAGACTATGGCATCATGGATTTGAGTCTCCAGAAGATATTTGCATTAGTCTTTAATCAAAAAATCTCAAAAAGTCAGCGTTTAACAAACTGGGAAATTCAGGATTTGACAGAACAACAACAGCGTTATGCGGCAACTGATGCCTGGGCTGCTCTCATGATTTATAAAAGATTGATCAAAGAAGAAAAATTAAGCAAAAAAGAAATTGAAATGATTGTTAATCAGCTAGCCCAAGCTGTACAATCCAACACCCGGGATGTAATCTCTGATGCTCATGCCGTGTAAATAACACAATTTCAGATACTAGCCCAATTCTCATCGTACTTATACAAATTGCCATTAAAATCAACAGATGATTAAAATATTTTTAAAGCCAAAAAAGGAAGAAAGTTTGCTGCGATTTCACCCTTGGGTTTTTTCAGGAGCAATACAACAATTCGAAGGAGAGCCTGCCGAAGGTGATTTGGTTGAAGTATATGCCTCAAACAAATCCTTTTTGGCAATCGGTCATTATCAGATTGGCAGTATAGCTGTTCGGGTGGTTTCTTTTATAAATTGTGATATCGACAATCAATTTTGGCAGGATAAAGTGGCTGCTGCATACCAAATGCGACTGACTATCGGTTTGATTCATCCCCAAAATAATACGTACCGCCTGATACATGGCGAGGGTGACAATTTACCGGGTTTAATAGTTGATATTTATGATGATACTGCCGTGATGCAAGCTCATTCGATTGGAATGCATCTGATTCGTCAGGTTTTGGCAGAAGCAATAGTACAGCAAGTCCCAAGTGTGCAAAACGTATATTACAAGTCAGAATCAACCTTGCCTTTTAAAGCTCCTGTAGAGCCTGAAGATGGTTATTTGATTGGCAAAAACACCAAAACATCCCTTGCGATGGAAAACGGACTGCAGTTTCATGTCGATTGGCTGCGGGGTCAAAAAACGGGCTTCTTTGTTGATCAACGGGAGAATCGGACTTTGTTGGAGCAGTATGCAAAAGGTAAAAACGTATTGAATATGTTTTGTTACACAGGAGGATTTTCAGTTTATGCATTGCGCGGAGGTGCTGAATTGGTTCATTCAGTTGATAGTTCAGCAAAAGCCATTGAGTTGACAGATAAAAATGTTGCATTGAATTTTCCAGCAGATAATCGTCATGCCTCTTTTGCAGATGATGCATTCAAATACCTGAACGCAAATCAACAACAATATGATTTAATTGTATTGGATCCGCCGGCATTTGCCAAACACAGGGATGCCATAAGAAATGCACTCAAAGGTTATAAAAGGCTGAATACGAAAGGATTTGAGCAAATTAAACCCGGAGGAATTCTATTTACTTTTTCTTGTTCGCAGGTAATTTCCAAAGAACAGTTCAGGTTAGCGGTATTCAGTGCAGCAGCAGAAGCCCGCCGAAATGTCCGCATTTTACATCAAATTACTCAGCCTGCCGATCATCCTGTCAATATTTATCATCCTGAAGGTGAATATCTAAAGGGATTGGTGTTGTATGTTGAATAGATAACTAAAATAAAACAAAATATTTTTTGATATTTTTTGTAAATTAAAAACAAATACATATATTTGCAGCCCTAATAATATTTATAAACACTAAAAATTCAATTGCCTATAGCAAAAAATTACGCTTAAAAACCCAAAAATTAAGCAGTAATGAAAACACTGAATCAATTAACCGACGATATACTGGTTAAACTATACGAGGAAGGTAACAATGCGGCATTTGAAGTTTTACTAACACGACATAGATCAAAGGTATTTTATTATATCTTCCAGATTGTTCGTGATAAAGAACTCACCGAAGACATATTTCAGGATACGTTCATAAAAGCCATTATGACCATACAGCAGGGACGCTACATCGAAAGTGGTAAGTTCTTGGGTTGGATTAATCGTATAGCCCATAATCTGATTATCGATTATTTCAGAAAGGAAAAAAACGAAAATACAATTTCGGCTGATGGGTACGATTATGAAATTACCAATAATACAAAGCTTTCAGACCTCAGTATAGAAGATATCATGTCGAATGAGCAGGTCTTGCAGGATGTTGTTAAGATGGTCGATTACCTGCCTGCTGTTCAACAAGAAGTCGTTCGGATGCGTTTCTTCCAGGATTTGAGTTTCAAGGAGATAGCCGAAAAAACGGATGTCAGTATCAATACTGCTTTGGGACGGATGCGCTATGCATTACTCAATATGCGCAGACTTGCCTTGGAGAAAGATGTTTATTTGGAGATAAAATAAATTCTGTATATCTTTGCCCCTGCATCGGTTCACCTACGCAATGCGCGAAAAGTGATTAATAGGGAATCAGGTGAAAATCCTGAACAGTCCCGCTGCTGTAAGCTCTTTTTGATGATTTCCTTTTGAAAATGAAGGTTTTACAATCATCAAAATCGTATTGAACATACTTTGCCACTGAAGTCAATTTCTTAGTTTGAGAATTTGCGTACTTCGGGAAGGCGTTCAAATACCAGAGTAAGTCAGAAGACCTGCCCATGCATGTTTTGTTTTAGAGCTTTCGAGGACGGAGCCAAAAACCAATATTGCATTTCACACTTGCTTTGTTGATTTTCCATTTCTTGCAAGCTATTTGGTTATGAATTTAACAAATAGTATTGTATGCTTTCGCTTGATTTTTGGATGAATAAATGCCGGTTTGGCATGCTTGTGTTCTTATGTATATGGCTGTTTGCAGATGCACTACATGCACTGGAAAAGCTTGATACTGCGAAAGTTTATGCCATCAGCGAGGTGACGGTAACTGAACAATACCGCAAATCCGAAATTCGTTCCACAGCTCCTTTTCAAATGCTATCTTCCAAACAAATTAATAAACTGAATGTCCTCAATGTTGCCGATGCAGTGAAGTATTTCTCAGGAGTTTCGGTCAAGGATTACGGCGGTATTGGGGGTCTGAAAACTGTTTCTGTGCGTAGTTTGGGCGCAAATCACACAGCAGTGAGTTATGATGGTATAACCCTCACAGATTGTCAGACCGGACAAATTGATATCGGACGGTTTTCGTTGGATCATGTAGATATGCTTTCGCTGAGTAACGGACAAAGTGATAATATTTTTCAACCCGCACGGTTGTTTGCATCTGCTGCTTTGTTGCATATCAAGACACTTTCACCAAAATTTGAAGGTGATAAAACGCTTAATGGCAAGATCTCCTTCAAGGGTGGTTCGTTCGGACTCATCAATCCGGCTTTTTGGTTACAGCAAAAAATAAATCAGAAGCTTTCCCTCACACTTGGCGGAGAATGGCTTAGTGCTCAGGGACAATACCCTTATTTGCTCGAATACAGCTATTTGGGGACAGGTATGACATCAACCGAAACTAGAAAAAATACCGATGTGCAAAACCTGCGTCTTGAAGGAGCTTTGTACGCAAACCTTTCTGAACATGAATCTGCTTATATCAAGACTTATTATTATGCTTCTGAGCGCGGTTTGCCCGGTGCAACGATCTTGTATAATACCGATAATTTTTCATCTCAGCGGATGCGGGATCGAACCTTTTTTGTTCAGGGAAAGTATGAAAAAGACTATTCGAGACTCTTGTCCATGCAAATTAATGCAAAATATCACCACGGATTTCTTCATTATTTAGATACTACTTATTTGAATGATATTGGGAAAATGGAGAGTTTTTATCGCCAAAATGAATACTATACCTCCTTTTCCTTCCTTTACAGGTGTTTTGATAATGTTTCTCTTTCTTTTTCAACGGATGGCTTTATCAATAATATATTTGCTGATTTCGAAACAGATGCTTTGAATGATGCATTTGCGCAACCGACACGGTATAGTTTGTTGTCGGTACTCGCTGTGAAATACCTGAGTAATCAGTTTTTGACAACGGGCAGTCTGCTTTCGACCATCGTAAACGAACAGGTTAAAGTAGGTGATGCAGCCACAAATTATCGCCGTCTTTCACCTTATGTAAGCATTTCGTACAAACCCTTTGTCGATGAGGATTTTCGATTCAGATTCTTTTATAAAAACATATTTCGATTGCCGAGTTTCAATGATTTGTACTATTCGCGGATTGGTAATGCCGGTTTGAGACCTGAGACAACCAATCAATATAATCTCGGCATGACTTACGCTTATTCTGCCGGTAATTGGTTGCCATTATTTTCGGTGACTGTGGATGCCTATCGAAACTACGTAAAAGATAAAATTGTTGCTTTGCCTACCAAGAATATCTTCGTTTGGAGTATGGTGAATCTCGGAAATGTGCAGATTGATGGAGTTGATTTGACAATGGAAACCAGCGTGTTTATGTCGGATAAAACAGCTCTTGTGCTGGGAGCGACCTATACCTACCAGCGCGCTTTGGATGTTACGAATCCAGAAAGTAGCACTTACAAGCATCAAATTCCATATACACCTCGTATCTCCGGATCAGGTAGAATTGGTGTTGAAACTCCTTGGATCGATTTATCGTACTCGCTCTTGTGGTCGGGACACCGCTATGCCGGATTTCAAAATTATGCCGAAAACCGTTTGCCGGGTTATGCGGATCATGGCATTTCTATTTCGCAGGATTATTACATCCAAAACAAAGTGCTTTCGGTTAACATTGAGATGTTGAATATCTTAGATGAAAATTATGCGATAGTCAAATGGTTTCCCATGCCCGGCAGATCATTGCGAGCCACAGTGGGATTGAAATTTTAATTAAGTAGCTAATAAGTTTATAGTATATATGTTGTTATGTGTTTGAAAATCAAATTATTTTTTTCGGTCAGACTTCTTGTCAGAAATATTGCATTGCTTTTCGTGCTTACATTTTTGTTTGTGCTTTCGTCCTGCAATGACATGGAAGATCAATTGCGACAAAATGAATTGCCTGTTGCGGAAGAGTTTACCACATTTTTTATTTTGTCTGAAGGACTATTTAACTTAAACAACAGCACCTTAGCGATGTATAACCTCAACACAAAAGAAACATTTACAGATTTCTTCTTATCTGTCAATCAGCGCGGCTTGGGTGATACAGCCAACGATATGGGCTTGTACGGATCAAAATTATACGTAGTAGTTACAGTGTCAAGTCAGGTTGAAATTTTAGATGCAAGTACGGGAAAATCGTTGAAACGCATACCTATGTTCAATGAAAAGGGTACAGCCCGTGAACCCCGCTATATCGACTTTCACAATGGGAAAGCTTATGTGTGCTCTTTCGATGGTACAGTAGCAAAAATTGATACAACAAGCATGGAGATTGAAGGTTTCGTGACTTGTGGTAGAAATCCGGATGGAATCTGTATAACCAACGACAAGATTTACGTATCAAATTCAGGCGGTTTAAGTTATCCGAATTATGACAATACAGTTTCAGTCATTGATATTGAAACCTTTCAGGAAATAAAGAAGATTACTGTCGGATCAAATCCTTATAAATTACATGCAGACAGTGAAGGTGATGTATACGTAGTTTCTCGTGGTAATTACGACATGCAATCAGGTTTATTTCAAAAGATTAATTCGAAGACTGATGAAATATCCCAAAGTTTCGATGATATTCAGGCTTTGAATTTTACCATACACAACGATACTGCCTATATTTACAACTACCATCCAACAAGCAATCAGTACTCTTTTGTGGTATTCGATTGTAAATCCGAAATAATAATAAATGATAATTTCATTTCGGATGAAACGATTCTTCAAAATCCTTTCGGGATCAATGTTAATCCCGCAAACGGCGACGTTTATATTACCGATGCATATACTTATACAATCTGGGGCGATGTGCTGTGTTTTGATAATCAGGGAAAACTGAAATTCAGAATCAGCGAAATCGGATTGAATCCAAAAAAAGTTGTGTTTAGATAAGTTTGAGATGAATCAATTTTTCAATAAATCAGAAAAACAAGCGTTACGTTATGTGTTAATTTGCACATTTTTTTGTAAATTTGCCGACTAATTGAAAAGAAAGAAAACTATTATCAAACTATTATAAACTAAAGAGTTAAATATGAAACCAATGATTAAAAGTCCTTTGCAGATTGCAAGGGCAAGTTATCAGCCCAAATTACCTGCATCGATGAAAGGCAATGTGGTGTTAGTAGAAGGTGCTGCAACAGAGTCGGTTGCAAATCAAGCCGACATCAAAGCTTTGTTCCCCAATACTTATGGCATGCCATTAGTTACTTTTCAGCCCGGGGAAAAACAAAACTATCCGGTTAAGCATGTAGGAGTTATTTTGTCGGGCGGACAAGCTCCTGGTGGTCATAATGTTATCAGCGGATTGTTTGATAGTTTGAAGAAATTAAATCCTGCGAATAAATTGTATGGTTTTTTGGGTGGTCCGATTGGGCTGGTTGATCACAAATATATCGAACTGACGAAAGAAGTTGTTGATGAATACCGCAATACAGGTGGTTTTGATATCATTGGTTCTGGCCGCACCAAATTAGAGGAAGATGCGCAATACGAAAAAGGTGCAGAAATTTGTCATCAATTGGGTATCAGTGCTATTGTAGTGATAGGTGGTGATGATTCGAATACAAATGCTTGTGTACTGGCAGAATACTATGTTCAAAAAGGACACAACATACAGGTAATTGGTTGTCCGAAAACAATCGATGGTGACTTGAAAAACGAGATGATTGAAACTTCATTCGGTTTTGATACCGCTTGTAAAGTATATTCTGAGTTGATTGGCAATATCCAGCGTGATGCAAATTCTGCTAAAAAATACTGGCATTTCATCCGACTGATGGGACGTTCAGCTTCTCACATTACCTTGGAATGCGCATTGCAAAGTCAGCCGAATATTTGTATTGTTTCAGAAGAAGTTGAAGCCAAAAATATGACACTGAGCGATGTAGTCGAAGAAATAGTTAATGTTATTGTGCATCGTGCCGATTTCGGTAAAAATTTCGGTACAATCCTGATTCCGGAAGGTTTGATTGAATTTATTCCTGCCATGAAAAAACTGATTTCAGAGTTGAATGATTTGTTGGCTCACAATGAAGATTTCAATACCATGGCGACAGACGAAGAAAAACGTCAATATGTAAAGGGGATGCTTTCACACGATGCTGCTCAGGTTTACAGGGATTTACCCAAAGGTATTGCCCGTCAGCTTACACTCGACCGTGATCCGCATGGTAACGTGCAAGTCTCACTGATTGAAACAGAGAAACTGTTGATCGAAATGGTTGCAAAACGTCTGGCACAATTAAAAGCTGCAGGAGTTTACAAAGGGAAATTCTCTTCCATCAACCATTTCTTCGGTTACGAAGGTCGTTGTGCCATCCCATCGAATTTTGATGCCGACTATACATATTCGCTCGGCTACACCGCTGCGGTATTGATCTCTGAGAACAAAACCGGTTACATGTCATCTATTCGCAATACGACCGCACCTGCTTCTGAGTGGATTGCCGGAGGCGTACCCATTACCATGATGATGAATATGGAACGCCGTCATGGTGAGATGAAACCCGTGATTCAAAAGGCATTGGTAAGACTGGACGGAGCTCCGTTTAAATTCTTTGCAGAAAATCGCGCAGCATGGGCAGATGAAAGTTTAAGCTATGTTTATCCTGGTCCGATTCAGTATTATGGTCCTACCGAAGTTTGCGATTTACCAACGAAAACTTTATTGTTAGAGAAAGGGCTTTAATAGCTAAGAACTAAGAGCTAAGAGCTAAGAGCTAAGAACGAAGAGCTAAAAGCTAAGAACGAAAAGCTATAAAAACTAAAAAGCGAAGAGTAAATTATATCACTCTTCGCTTTTTAGTTTATTTTTAATCTCAACTTCCACCCGCTCTTAACTCTTAACTCTTCGCTCTTCGCTTTTAGTTCTTAGCTCTTAGCTCTTAGCTTTTAGCTCTCTTCGCTTCTCCTAGTATCCCCACTTCAACCAAACTGCCCCCCAGGTAAATCCGGCTCCGAAAGCGGTTAAAATTAAGTTGTCGCCTTTTTTGAAATCTTTTTCGCGTTCCCAAAGGCAGATGGGGATGGTGGCAGCAGAAGTATTGCCGTATTTTTCTATGTTGATGATCACTCTGTCGTAATCAACGCCGGTGCGACTAACCACTGCATCAATGATGCGCAGGTTTGCCTGATGAGGAATTAACCAATTGATATCTTCTGATTTCAGGTTGTTCCTGTCCATGATATCTCCCGAAACACCAGCCATATTGGTAACGGCATGTTTGAATACATACTGACCTTCCTGATATACGGAGTGTTCGCGTCGTTCGATAGTTTCGAGAGATGCAGGATAAGCTGATCCACCCGCTTTCAACATCAAGTGTTTGCCTCCAGAACCATCGGTGAAAATCATATAGTCCATGACTCCAAAATCTTCGGTAGTAGGTTCAACCAAGACAACGCCGGCACCGTCACCAAAAAGCGGAGCAGTTGTGCGGTCTTCATAATTGGTAATCGACGACATTTTTTCAGCACCGAAGACCAGAATCTTTTTGTATTTTCCTGACTCGATAAAACTTGCGGCATTTGATAAAGCCACAATAAAACCGGAGCAAGCTGCCTGTAAATCAAATGCCAGCGCGTTTTTGATACCCAGCTTATCGGCTACAACTGCTGCACAAGAAGGAAAAATGAAGTCGGGAGTTGTTGTTCCAACCAATATCAAATCAATTTCTTCGGGTTTTGTGCCTGTTTTGGCAAACAAATCCTCTGCAGCTTTTACAGCCATATAGGATGTACCCGTATTCGGCTCTTTGAGAATACGACGTTCCTTGATACCTACACGTGAGGTGATCCATTCATCACTGGTATCCATCATGGTGCTAAGTTCTTGATTGTTCAAGATATACTCAGGAACATATCCGCCTACACCAGTGATAACTGCGTGAATTTTTGACATATTAAACCGTTGCTAATTTCTCGATAGCTAATTTTCCTCTGTAATAACCACATTCTCCACATACAGTATGATAGAGGTGTGAAGCACCGCAGTTAGGACATACAGCCAGAGTTGGAGCTTCCGCCTTGTAATGCGTTCTTCTTTTCGCTGTACGGGTTTTCGATTGTTTTCTCTTAGGATGTGCCATTTTATTCTTATTTAATTAATTATTATCAAAATTTATATTTTGCAAATTTTCCCATCTTGGGTCGGCTTGCGAATCTTCTGTGGAAGATGTATCATCGTCATCATCGACTTCGAAAAGCGTATTATCTTCCGTATCATCTTTTTGACGCGTAATGTGTCGTTTTAATTTATCGACCATGTTTTTATTGCATTCTCCCGGTGCATGTACATGCTTGATAGGGATGTTGAGCACAATAAATTCATATAAAAACCAGGCTACATTGATGCTTCCCTCTGATTCAGGGACAACCACAATTTCGTTCTCTTCAGAAAAACTACTGCCAAACTTAACCTGAATCTTCTCATCGTGTTTGATGTATTGTTCCATATCATCCAAACATCGGTTGCAGGGAATCAAAACTGTTCCTTCCAATTTAAATGAAAGCTCAAAGACAGCGGTCTTCTTTTGAACGCTTACTCTCGCTTTTACAAGTCCCTTTTGTACTTCAGGACTATCTATTTTTTTAAAATACACATCATCTAAATCGAATTCACAAACCCGAACTTCCTCTGCAATATCTTTTAATACGATGTTATATTGTCCGAATTTTGACATAGCTGTTTATGTTCTTAAAAAACCGTGCAAAAGTACAAAAAGTTTGGCGAATATGAAACATATAAGTAAAATATTAACTTGATAGGACTCACAGCATGCAAGAATCTGTAAGATTAGGCCTTGAGTACAATTCGGAATGTAGTACCGATGTTAATTTCTGAACTCTTTACAAAGATTCTACCGTTATGATATTCTTCAACAATCCTTTTTGCCAAAGAGAGTCCTAGTCCCCAACCCCTGCTTTTTGTAGTAAAACCGGGAGTGAAGATAGCTTTGTATTTTTTGCGTTCGATACCTTTCCCGGTATCTTTCACGTCAATATAACATTCTTTGTTTGTTTTGGTTATGTTGATGTAAATCTTTCCGCTTCCATCCATGGCATCCATGGCATTCTTACATAAATTTTCAATCACCCATTCGAAAAGTGGAACGTTTAATTTAATAAAAATATGATTTTTATCCGGGAAATGACATTGGATTTTCACTTTTTGTGAAGTCCGGTTAGAAATATAATTTACTGCAGTTAAAATGGTTTCGTTCAAACTAACGAGTTGTAAATCAGGTACTGAGCCGATTTTCGAAAACCTCTCAGCAATGATACGCAGTCGGTTGACATCTTTCGACATTTCTCCAATCATTTTATCTTCTTCATGCTTCATTTTTAACAAATCAACCCAGGCCAACAAGGAAGAAATCGGTGTGCCTAATTGGTGTGCTGTTTCTTTCGATAATCCGACCCAAACCCTGTTTTGTTCTGCTTTTTTAGTGCTGGAGAAAGCAAAAAATGCAATCAGCATAAAAACGAAAATAATTCCCAATTGGATGTAAGGAAAGTAATAAAGTTGTTTCAATAACAATGAATCATCGTAATAAATCAACTGAGAGCTATCTCCCAATTTTACTTCGATGGCAGGATTTTTATGTTTTAAGCGGTATATTTCTTTGCGGTAAAAGCGCTCAATATCTTTAGTTGGTTCTGTTATGTTTTTGGATGAAAGCACATTGTCATGCTCATCAACTAAAATGACAGGGATGGTTGTGTTTCCTTCGATGATGGAAATGATAAAATCGAGGTTGGTTGTTTCATCTGAAAGTATCAACTGACGAGTTGCTTCTGCCCAGATTTCAATTTTTCTTTTTTCTTCAAGCGCAAGAGACTCACCCAATTTATTGCTGAAATAGGTTGAAGCAACCACAATGGCTGCACCTACAACAATGAATACGAGCTTAAAGTGTTGCGAGATTTCCTGAATTTTATTGAATGAAAACAACATACATTTTGGTTACTGTTTTTCGGGCTCAAAGATAAGAAAAATATGGATTATAACATCCTTTAATTATTTTAAATTATCTTTGCATTGAATTTCAGGATGAATATTTTAAAAATCCACTCATCATTTATTACTAAATAACATGCACAAATCTGGTTTTGTAAATATTGTCGGCAATCCGAATGTCGGCAAATCAACATTGATGAATGCGCTCGTTGGCGAACGCATTTCTATCATTACGGCTAAGGCTCAAACTACTCGTCACCGGATTATGGGGATTGTGAATGGAGAGGATTTTCAAATCATTTATTCTGATACGCCCGGTGTACTGAAACCGAACTACCGTTTGCAGGAATCCATGCGTAAGTTTTCAAATTCGGCATTGACGGATGCGGATGTGTTGTTGTATGTGACTGATGTGTATGATTCGAATGAGAAAAATGCAGATTTTATTGAAAAAGTAAACGAAAATACCGCTTCGTTGATTTTAATTATCAATAAAATTGATTTGATTGATCAGGAGAAGTTGGAGGTTTTGGTTGAGAAGTGGCAAGAACTGCTTCCCCGTGCTGAAATTTTCCCGGTTTCTGCATTGGAGAAATTCAATATCGACCCTCTGTTTAAGAGAATCAAAGAATTACTACCCGATTCTCCGGCTTTTTTCGATAAAGATCAGTTGACTGATAAACCCGCAAGGTTTTTTGTGAATGAAATTATTCGCGAAAAAATTTTAATGAATTACGACAAGGAAATTCCATATGCTGTTGAAGTTGAAGTTGAACAATTCACCGAAGAAGACAATATAATCAGAATCAGTGCTGTGATTTATGCCGAACGTGATTCTCAAAAAGGAATTCTCATTGGTCATGGCGGTAAATCCTTGAAAAAAGTGGGCACAGAAGCCCGCAAAGACCTTGAAGTATTCTTCAATAAAAAAGTCTTTCTTGAACTTTTCGTGAAAGTTGAAAAAGACTGGAGAAACAAAGAGTTAAAGCTTCGGGGATTTGGGTATCGGCCGGATTGAGTTTTTTACTACAAATTTCTATCTTTCTTTAGGTTAGCAAAGCCCACAACACACCAATGAATCCTACTGCAGCCAGCGCATATACAATTTTGACCGGCATGCGATCGTTGTTTTCCATCGTTTTTCCGAATATCCAGAATACAAAAGGATGAACAAGGAAAGGCATGGCAAATACGAATGCAATTAAGCCGGCAGCGTGTTCGCCAAACATACCTCCCTGGATGGCGGCGAATAGTCCGAAATGCGATATGGCAGATGAATTGGCCATAACTGATTCTGCCAAAGGCATTCCCGAAAGGGTAAGAATCATGAAACCTCCGAAAACAGCTGTCAGCTGCCATCCTAAGGAAAACAACATAAGACCCCTGATTTCAGCTGCATCTTTTTTATTTGCTTTGCGTAGTGTTCGCAATGAAAAGACGGTGAAGATGATACCGGCTATGACTATCAACGATGCCCAAAACAAGTTCAGACTGCCAGCTTCTACACTGGATGCTAAGATGGAGAAAACAAAAATATGACCGATAAACGGGATGTTAATCATGATGGGTGCTCTCACAGCCGCTTCAATACCAAAATCGCCGGCTGTACAGGCTCCTGTAAGTCCCGAGTGGGAGAGCGATCCTGCCATTCCCGGTCCGAGGTTCCTGATGTTGTTGGCTTTGCCAAATAAAATCAGGAGAGTGAGTCCGCCGAACATCCACATCAGCTGACCAAAGAATCCGAACGAAAGAACCGATGTCATACCTTCCAATGTAAAAGCATCAGCAATTCGAGAACCGCCTACCATGAAATTAGCAGCCAAAACTACCGGAATTCCTGCAAAGAGTAAGGAGCGAATTGTTGGACCGAAACGCCAGTTCGAAAAGATCATCCCCATCAAAACAGAAATAATCATGGCGAAGAAAATTTCGGGTAATGCGATGAATGGTTTAATCCATTGCGCTATGTGATAAGCGATCAATAAGATAGCCAGGATGAATGAGGTTTCAATAATTCCTTTCCGGATGTACAGACTTTTGTTGCGAATTTTAGCACGGTAGTCAATCAAGATAATGGATGCGACAACTCCCAAATATCCTAAAATCGGATAAAACCTATCAAGTGGATCTCCTGTACTATGCCCGATGATGGCGCGTTTCAGTGATTCAACGCCGATCAGTATAAAAAATGCACGAATCAGAAACATAAACTGGGTGAATTTGGTACCCAAAAACATTTCTTCATCCGATTGAGTAACTAAATCCTCTTTATTGATGGCATGTTTCGTGATGATTTTCCTCAGTTCTTGTCCCCCGACAAAAAATGAAGCAATTAAAGCTGTAATAGTTACTTTACTGCCGAGGTCGATAATCGGAAATTCGGGGAGACCGGGAGTTGCCATGCCAGTGTGAACCAAGATGAAACCCATGATGAGTCCGAATACAACAATAATCAGGATGGGAGAGTAGCGTGTTCCCGCAACAAAAGTGCGCGAAACCAGTACCATCGAAATAACAATCAGAAAAGTAAGCCACAATTGATTCAAAATATGCGCATTAGCAAGTTGAGAGGTGAGTTGATCCATTTATTAAACTTGATTTTTTGTAATTATATAATCTATGTATATTGTATAATCAAATATGAAAATTATTTACTATAAAACAATCCGGCTTCCGGTCCGAGTGGAATTCCTATCCAGATCCAGATGATTAGTAAAAGTGTCCATGCTATGAAAAACGCAACAGAATAAGGTAGCATCGTGGCAATGATAGTTCCAATACCCCCCTTTTTGTCATATTTTTGATAGAAAACGATGATGAGTGCGAAATAACTCATCATGGGCGATATAATATTGGTCACGCTGTCGCCGACACGATACACGGCCTGTGACAATTCAGGGGAATACCCCAGTAACATGAAAATGGGAATGAATACCGGTCCGAGTATCGCCCATTTGGCTGATGCACTTCCCATGAAGAGGTTAATGAAACCGGCAAACAAAATGAACAATACGACCAAGGGTATCAGTCCGAGGTTCACACTTTGAATCCAATTGGCACCGTGGATGGCGATTAGCAGACCAAGGTTACTCCATTTGAACCAGGCCACAAACTGGGCAGCAAAGAACACCAAGACAAGGAAAGCGATTAGTTCTTTGAAACTTTCGGTCATGCCATTGATTACATCTTCGTGCTTTTTATACGTGCCGGCAACATAACCGTAAACTATTCCCAAAGAAGCTGCAACCAAAAACAGGACAGAAATAAAGCCTTTCAGCAGGGGTGAATGAAGAATGGAATTATCAGCGCCCCTTAAAAAGCCATGATCAGGTATAACACCGGCTGCGAAAATTGCACCCCATATCAGCATGGTGACCAATGTCCATCTTAGTCCTTTTTTCTCCTGAATTGTCAGGTCTTTGATTTCTTCCTGTTGAACGCCACCTGTGTATTTTCCGAGACGTGGTTCGACCCAGGCAGATGTTACCCAGGTACCAACGACTGCAATAACGAAAGTGGAAACAACCATAAAATAATAATTGGCTGTGGGCATCACGTAATAATCCGGATCAATGATGGTAGCTGCTTCGGTAGAGAGTCCTGCTAATAATGGATCGATCGTGCCAATAATGAGGTTCGCACTGAATCCGCCGCTTACGCCTGCAAAGGCTGCCGACATACCCGCGATTGGGTGTCTGCCTAATGAATGAAAGATGACTCCAGCCATCGGGATAATTACAATGTAGCCAAGATCGGATGCAACATTGGAGATAATCCCTGTGAAAACAACTGCAAAAGTAATCATCCTGCGTGGTGCTTTCAGTAATAAAGAATTTACGAAAGCTTTTACTAATCCGCTGCTGTTGGCAATACCCACACCCAGCATCGCAACCATCACAATTCCCAAAGGTGCGAATCCGGTGTAGTTGGTTACCATCTCAAGTAAAATCCGGTGTAGACCTTCTATTGATAAGAGGTTTATTGCATAGATGGTTTCTCCGGTTGCCGGGTTGATGCCTTGCCAGTTCAATAAATATCCGATGCCAGACAAAAGCAATGTTCCCAGAGCAAATAGTCCGAAAAGCGCAGCAGGATGGGGGAGTGCGTTTCCACCCTTTTCTACCATGCCTAAAAAACGATCGCTTATTTTTTTTGTATTAATCTTAATCATCTAATTGCTTGAATTACATTGATTTTAATCGCTCCCGATTACCTGATTGATCACGTCACCTTCAAATCCTTTACCTGATAAATAGTTGTAAAGTTTTCCGTTTTTCTCATATTGGCTGCGAAAAGTGATGCTTTTTTCTTTCTCTTTCAGCAGTTTGAGGATCATTTGTTTATATTCTTTATCTTTTAACTGCGACAGGGCATCTTCTATGATGACGTCATCAATTTTCTTTGATTTTAGCTCTATCCGTATTTTAATCTTGCCCCATTTATTGAATCTGAATTTGTCTTTCACAAATGCTGCAGCAAACCTTTTTTCATCCATGTAATTTTCTCTCACCAAGAATTGAACGATTTTTTCACGGAATTCATAGTCAACGCCCCAAAATTTGAATTTTTCCATCAGTTCTGATGTGCAATGTTCAGATTGTGAGCAGTATGCTGCGGCTTTATGTAAAGCTTCGTCGTATGTTAGCGGGGTTGTTCTCATAGCTGATGAAAATTTTTTCGCAAAAATACCTATTATTAATTGAAGGAAATTTACGCGGGTATAGAATGATTCATTATAACGGTTAAATAAAGTTAAATTACATAGTTAAAGGTAACATATATTGCTAGTATAAATAAATAATGTAACTTTGCACATAAAATGTTACAAATTATACATCATGACTAAAAAGCAAAAGATTGAACATACAGCCAAAGAACTATTTCTGAAACATGGTTTTAAGAAAGTGACCATCGATGAGATTTGCAAAAAGGCCCATGTGAGTCGTAAGACTTATTACACGATTTATGAAAACAAGAATGCTTTGGTGATTTATATTATCAACGGAATAGCTAACGAGAATATTCAAAAATTTAGAAATATAATCGAAGGTTCGGGCAGTTTTGCAGATAAGATGCAGCAATCATTGGAGTGGAAATATGAGTTTAGTAAAACGATCACGATGGAATTTGTTGCTGATGTTTTTGATCCGGGATCATCTGATATTCTGGAATACTGGAAAACGGCCATGCAAGAATCTATGGTTCTTCTGATGAGTTTTCTGAAAGAAGGTCAGCGTACAGGTGAGATGAATTCGGAATTGAATCTGAATTATGTGTTGTGGGTTTTCGGTAAAATGTCGGAGATAATCAATTCTCCCGAAGCTATGGCTATGTTTGAAAGTGCTGAAGATTTAGTGAAACAAGTTACTGCAACGTTAATTTATGGAATCATGCCAGAGAAAGCTAAGAGCTAAGAACTAAAAGCTAATAGCGGGATATTTTGTAATGGTTATCAAAGGCCTCGGGTTTTAAACAGGCGTATATAGAGAGATTAATAATAGAAATTTAATGAATAAGGCTTCAATTATATTGATTTTTTTCTGTTTTGGATTTTTATTAAAGGCAGAAGATAGAACAAACATCAACTTTAACGGGCAAGTGGTCATTTGGTCAACTGCGCAGTTTGAGCATCCTTTTGTCTTACAGCCCGGGGTGCGCTTTGTGCCGACACTTACCGGAAAATTTGAGATGCCTGAGCAAGCATTCTTTGATTTTGAGGCTTCGTTGAATATCAATGGTAGTATGACTTTTGAGGATTGGCAAATGGTTGAAACAGTGGGTCAATTCAAACCTTACCGGGTTTGGGGCAGGTACGCAAATGATAAATTTGAGATTCGTGCGGGTCTGCAAAAGATAAATTTTGGTTCAGCCAAGATGTTTCGCCCCCTGATGTGGTTCGATGGCATGGATGTACGTGACCCTTTGCAGTTGACAGATGGGGTGTATGGTGTATTGAGCAAATATTATTTCGAAAACAATGGCAGTGTCTGGTTGTGGGGATTGATTGGGAATGAATCGCCTAAAGGTTATGAGTTATTCGGATCATCGCTTTGGAAACCGGAGTTTGGAGGTAGAGTAGAGCAGCCCCTCGGACCGGGTGAAATCGGATTAAGTTATCACCACAGAACATTGAACATGCAAAATAACAATTTTAATAATCTTTTGTCGAATTCGGAGCATATTGAAAACAGATTTGGGTTTAACGGAAAATGGGATGTAGAAATTGGACTCTGGGTTGAATCAAGTGTTTCAATCATCAGTGAAAATGAATTGAGCGCTTTTAGTTTTCCAAGAAAATCAGATATGCTGAATGTTGGAACTGATTATACAATACCGTTAGGAAACGGATTGGGTGTGACTTTGGAGTATTTCAGGTATCATACCGGCGATCAACTCTTTTCAGGAGGGACATCAGCCAATTTATTCGGTACCATGTTGAGCTATCCGATTTCCCTGATGGATAACCTATCCGGCATGTTTTTTTTCATTCCGGCAGGCAGCAATAGTCTGTGGTTGAATTATCTTACATGGAGCAGGACTTATGATAATTTATCGTTGTACGTCATAGCGTTCTGGAATCCTGTTAATTATAATTTCCCTGCATTACAGTCACAAAACCGGAACTTGTTTGCCGGAAAAGGGCTACAGCTAATGCTAAGTTATCACTTTTAAAAATAATGAATCATCTTTATTGGGTAACTAATCACTAACCACTAATCACTAATAACTAACCATAAGTAAAATGAAAACAATCGTTGAAGTAAACAAATTAACCAAAAACTTTCCGGTAGGTGCCGGTTTTTTCACAGCCTTGCGTGATGTTGATTTACAGTTCTCTGAAGGCGAGTTTGCCGGTTTGGTCGGACCGAGTGGTTCGGGTAAAACGACGCTGTTAAATATCATCGGCTCACTGGATATTCCGACGAATGGAGAAGTCGTTGTGTTGCAACAATCTGTAGGCAAACTTACGCCCAAAGAAGCTGCGAACTTACGCAAGCATAAGCTGGGATTTATATTTCAGAGTTATAACCTTTTGCCTGTTTATACGGTGTTCGAAAACGTGGAGTTTCCATTGTTGTTATTGAATATGTCGGTAGATGAACGTCGCGAAAGGGTGATGGAAACATTGAAGTGGGTTGGGTTGACGGATAAAGTGAAGTCCCGTCCGGCACAATTGTCAGGCGGTGAATGTCAGCGTGTTGCCATTGCCCGTGCCATGGTGAAGCGTCCGATGCTGGTGTTGGCAGATGAACCAACGGCTAATCTGGATTCGAAGAACTCTCATAATATTTTACAGACCATGCTCAAGTTGAATGAAGAGTTGAAAACCAGCTTTATTTTTGCCACCCACGACGATAAAGTGATTGCTTACCTCAAACGCATTATCCGTTTGGAAGACGGTAAGGTTGTGTCAGATGAAATTGTAGAACCGACCCATAAATGACAAGCATCATGAAACTCTTTAAGACAGCTTTACAAAGCCTCATTGGTAATGGTCTGAAAACATGGTTGAATGTTTTCGTACTCTCCATTTCTTTTGTAATGATTATTCTGATGCAGGGTTTGTTACAGGGATGGAGCAAACAGGCCATTGAAGATACCAAAAAATGGGAGATTGCTGACGGACAGTACTGGCACAAAAGATACGATCCGCATGATTTCTTCACGATTGATTCGAGTACGATGGTCATTCCACAGCTTTTTCAGCAGGATATTGAAAACAAGAAAATCGAACCGATACTGATTTCTCAGGGTACGATTTATCCTGATGGACACATGCAGGGTGTGCTGTTAAAAGGTATTCGCCCTGATCAGCAATTGCTGGATTTACCTACACATTTTCTAAACACCGAAATCGAAGAAATTCCTGTGATGATAGGTGCATACATGGCTAAACAGACCAAACTCAAGTTGAACGATGTGCTGACGCTTCGCTGGCGTGATAAAAACGGAACCTTTGAAGCTGCAGACATTCGTGTTGCCGGTATTTTCAAATCGACAGTTCCGGCAGTGGATGTAGGTATGATTTGGTTACCATTGGATCAATTAGAGTCAATGACTTTAAATGAAGGTTGTGCCAATATGCTCCTCAAATCACCCGATATTGCAGTGATAAATTCGGATGAATGGGAATACAAAAGTGTTGACAAGTTAACCGAATCAACCTTGCTGATGGTGAAAACAAAATCCATGGGAACCAGCGTCATGTATCTTGTCTTTTTGTTACTCGCCATGTTGGCAATTTTTGATACGCAGACTTTATCCATTTTTCGCCGACAAAAAGAAATTGGTACGATGGTGGCGATGGGCATGACGCAAAAACAAGTCGTGTGGCATTTTACGCTCGAAGGTTCGCTCAATGCTTTGCTTGCGTTGATTGTGGGTACAATCTGGGGTGCTCCGCTATTTTGGTACTTCTCGGTGAAAGGAATCTCTTTTCCGGTTGAAGCCAGTGATTTTGGAATGCCGATGGGCGACACCATGTACACCTTGATAACTCCTCAATTGGTCATTGGTACCATCTTGTTCATATTCATGGTTACAGCTGTAGTGAGTTATTTGCCGGCACGTAAGATTGCAAAAATGAACCCGACGGATGCCATTCGCGGAAAAGTATTATAATTAACCCTAAAATTTAATTCAATATGATCAAGTTCTTATTTAAAGGTCTGATGAGAGATAAGAGTCGCAGTTTGCTACCCATTATCATTGTCGCGGTCGGTGTTATGATAACCGTATTTTTGCAAGCATACATGAACGGGATTTTTACAGATAGCATAGAGTCAGGGGCGAAATTTACTTCGGGACACGTGAAAGTGGTCACCAGTGCCTACAAGGAAAATCTTTCTCAAATGCCCAATGACTATGCTATGACGGATATTGATGTGGTTTTGGCTGAGTTGAAAACGACTTATCCAAACATGGAGTGGACAGACAGAATCCTGTTTGGCGGTCTGCTCGATGCGCCAGATAGTCTGGGAATGACGCGCGCACAAGGAAATGTGGGTGGTGCCGGCATTCATTTGATAGGTAATGACGAAGAGATTATCCGCATGGATTTGAAAACTAAACTGATATCAGGGAGATTTCCTGAGCAAAGTGGTGAGATTCTATTAACCAACGATTTATTTAAAAAAATGAATTTGAAGTTGGGAGATAAAGTTACGTTGATTTCGAGTACCATGTATGGCGATATGGCAATCTATAATTTCACAGTCTGTGGAACACTGCACTTTGGCGTTTCTGTTCTCGATAGGGGGATGATATATGCTGATATAGAAGATGTCAGACTGGCACTCAACATGGAAAATGCTGCCGGTGAAATTCTTGGATTTTTCAAAAATGCACCTTATGACAATCAATTGGCTAAATCTGTTGCCGCTGAGTTTAATAAAAATAAGTCAGACGAATCCAATCAGTTTTCTTATGCCATGATCCCCATGAGTGAAATTGGCGGGATGGATTTCATGATTGTTTATGCTGAAAATGCACAGTTCATCATAATATTGATTTTTGTATTTGCCATGTCGATTGTACTGTGGAATGCCGGTCTGTTAGGCGGATTGCGCAGATATGGGGAATTTGGATTGCGTTTGGCTATTGGTGAAAATAAAAATGAAACCTACTGGTCGCTCGTTGGTGAGGCGGTATTGGTCGGACTGGTGGGGTCGGTAATCGGAATTGCTTTCGGACTTCTTTTTTCGTGGTTGATGCAGGAGTACGGTATAGATGCAGGAGACATGATTAAGGATTCAACGATTATTATGCCTACTGTTTTTCGGGCGCAAATCAACACCACGACCTTTTTTATCGGATTTATTCCGGGTGTGTTATCAACCGTTATCGGAGCAATGCTTGCCGGAATCGGAATTTATAAAAGGCAGACAGCAAATTTGTTCAAAGAGCTGCAGGCGTGAATATTATGAGTTGAAGCCAATTTGCTCTTGTTGCTTCTGTAGGAAGCAAAGCTTAGTAACCAGCCAAACAATAACTTAAGTACTTTACAATTAAACATACAATCATGAAATCAAAATTATTTTTATTAATCCTTCTATTTCCCTTTATGCTTGCTGCTCAATCTTATCCTTCGGGAAAATCGGTGTTGGATAAAATCGACGCGAACATGTCGGCCAAGTCGCGCATAACGACTTCCAAAATGGAAATCAACACAGCCAGAGGTACCCGCACCATGGAGTCGAAATCCTGGACCGAAGGAAACGATAAGGCATTCACCGAGTATCTTGCTCCGGCACGGGAGAAGGGAACCAAGATGTTGAAATTAAATAATCAACTCTGGATTTATTCTCCTGCGACCGATCGGGTGATTCAAATTTCTGGTCACATGCTCCGGCAGTCAGTGATGGGCAGTGATTTATCGTATGAAGATATGATGGAAGATACGCCCCTGCTGGAACAATACAGTGCCAACATTACTGGCGAAGAAATGATTGACGATCGAAAATGCTGGATTTTAACGCTCTCGGCGATTAAATCGGAAGTCAATTATCAGGTACAACAAATGTGGGTAGATCAGCAAAGAAACGTTCCGCTAAAAGTAGATATGTTTGCAAAAAGCGGAAAATTACTGAAAAGAATCACTTTCAGTGATGTGCAAAAGGTACAGGGACGTTGGTTTCCAATGACTATGCTTTACAAGGATATGTTGAAAGATGGAAAAGGTACGAAGATGATGTTTCAGGAAATTCAGTTGGATGCAAAAATGCCGGCCAATATATTCAATAAATCATCGTTGAAATAGTCTTCAGTCTACAGACAACGGTCTGTAGACTGAAGACTATTTCAACTACACAAACGCCAAAATCAGAATCTGCGCCATAATAACCCGCAAGAACATGGTAAGCGGATATACGGTTGAGTAGGCTACAGCCGGAGCATCGTTTCCGGCGGTGGCATTGGCGTAAGCGAGGGCAGGAGGGTCGGTTGAACTTCCTGCAAGCAGCCCCATCAATGTGAAATAATTCATTTTCATGGCTTTTCTCCCGATAAATCCGGCTATCAGCAAAGGAATCATCGTGATTAATACGCCAGAACCCACCCACAGCAGTCCGTCACCATGAATTACAGTATCGACGAAATTTCCTCCGGAGGCAATTCCGACACTCGCGAGGAATAAAGTAATACCAATTTCACGTAATAAGAGGTTGGCACTTTGGGTGGTATAGGTGATGAGTCGCAGTTTAAACCCAAATCGACCCAGCAAAATTGCGATAACCAAGGGACCGCCTGCCAATCCCAGTTTTACCGGCATCGGCATACCGGGGATATAAAAAGGAATACTGCCGAAAATAATGCCAACAAAGATTCCCACGAAAAGCGTAATCAAATGTGGTTCATTCAGTCGGTTGAGCGTGTTGCCTAATACCTCTTCGATTCTTTTGATAGAATCAGGAGAACCAACAACTACGACCCGGTCACCTACCTGTAATACTAAATCCTCGCTTGCGAATAAATCAAAACCCGAACGGATAATCCTTGTGCAATTTACATTTAAAGCCCTTAATTTCAGCGAACCTAATGTTTTGCCATTGATGATGTCGCGGGTAATCACAATCCGTCGGGAAATCATTTTTTCTTCCGATTCTTTCCAGTCAAAATCAATCACTTCACCCATCAACTCCTGTACAGCATCGGCATCTGCTTCTGCCGCTACAATCAAAATAATATCGTTGTTATATAGTATCGTTTCTCCCTTAGGAATTGAATACTCACCATCGTGGTACAAACGGGAAACCACAAACTGCCGACTGATTAACCTTCTGATTTGCAATAGGTTTTTTCCGTTGATAGCTTTTGACTGTATTTGTAATGTGATGATTTTTGTGCCTTCGTTTGAAGTTGCTGTTTCATTGATTTTCTCATGTTCTTTTGTCAAATTGACTTTGAAAATCATCCGGATTAAAACCAGCGAAAAAATAATGCCGGTAACACCAAGCGGATAGGCAACGGCGTAACCCAGTGCTATTTGTGGTACTTCTGATATCTGACCAGCGTCAAAGAGTTGTTTGAGTGCCTCTTGTGCAGCCCCGAGTCCGGGTGTGTTGGTTACAGCTCCCGACAGGATTCCGACGAACATCGACATGGGAATTCTACCTGCAAAAATGTAATACAAGGCAATGGTAACACCAACTCCCATCAATACGACACTTGCGGCCAGCAGATTTTGATGCATTCCTCCTTTTTTAAAAGAAGAAAAGAATCCCGGTCCGACTTGTAATCCGATTGAGTAAATAAATAAGATGAGGCCAAATTCACGCAGGAAGTGCATCAATTCATGGTTGGCAGTAAAACCGAGGTGACCGACAAGTATCCCAACGAATAATACGAAAGTAACACCCAATGATACCCCGAAAAATTTGACTTTCCCAATCATAACCCCCAGTGCAATCACGAATGCATAGAGTAATATCGTGTGCGCAATACCTTCTTCTGTAAACAGCGTAATTAACCAATCTAAATCCATTTTGTGTAAACAATTATTTGAGAGATAGTTATATGAAACTAAACACAATCTTAAAATCGCTGCAAAGGTAGGATTAATTATCTATAATCTCAAAAGACGGCGGAACATTGTGAGAAATATTTTTATTTGGGAATAAAGCCTGTAGGATATGAACCTAACCAATTATTAGCTTGTTTATTTCTTCTTATTAAGAAGGATGAGTAAATCAATATCGCTGTCTGTACGAGCCTCTCCTCTTGCTTTGCTCCCAAACAACGCTACTTCAGCATTGGGGGCTATTATCTCCTCCTATAATTTTACTTAAATTTCATAAAATATGGATGTGGATGAAATTGATATTGAAAGCATTTAATGATAGTGCTTTTTAACTAGCAGGTAATTTGCCCAACATTTCGACTGCACCTTTTTCAAATTTTGAAAAAGCAAACCACTTTTTTCCAAGGTCTTTCAGAGAAGCTCCAAAATGGTAAAAAATTGTGTTGTCGATTATTAGAAACCGGTCGTGCGATTGTTTAAACTCTATTATTTCAATAGCTTCATACTGATTATTGTGTTTTTCAATGTCTAACTGGAGTTGTCTGTTGATTTTAGGAGTATATATAGTTGCTTTTACTGTTGGATATCTTTTTGTGAGTAACGCTAATATCGTCTCATCTACATAATTATCAATCAAAATCAACGAGTATTTAGCCGATTTAATTAAATCAGCAATGAACAAATAGGCATCGAATATTTGTCCATCGTAAAAAATACCATGTTTTGGCTTTGCTGTATTGTTGTCAAGTGCATTTAATATTTGTTCAATAAGTTTGTCAGTTTCAAGTTGCTTTTGCTCAACATTCTCAATTCGTTGAAATAACCTGGCATTATTTAGGATATATTTTCGCATTTCAACAAAAGCATTTATTATCTGTATGCTTATACGTACAGCAGTTTCGCTTCTCAATACTGCCGATAACATAGCAATACCTTGTTCGGTAAATGCATATGGTAAGTATTTTTTATTTTGTCCCCGATTTGTTTTTTCTCCTTTGTTCAAGGTCACAATTTGTGACCTTGAACAAGCTTCGTATTCATTTTTCGTTAATTGAAATCGAAAATTCTCAGGAAACCGATCAATATTTCTTTTTACGGCCTGATTTAATATTTTTGTTTCAACATCATAGATAAATGCTAAATCGGTATCAATCATTACTTGTAATCCACGAACGGTATATATTTTATTCTGGATATCAGCGGATTGGGTTTGTAAATTCTCAGTCATAATTAATGATAGTAAAGTGGTTTGCGGATAAATGTTTTAAGTTTGAGTCCACTCCGAAAAGTCTGAGCAGACGATTTTAGTTGATTAATAATTTGTTAAAAAAAAGTCATATAATTGGGG
>JAUSNQ010000194.1 GCA_030655595.1 Paludibacter sp. | reverse complement strand
TTTCGACATAATTTTCAAGAATTAGGATTAAGCTTGCAAATTTAATAAGAATTATCGGCTTAGTTTTAAACTATTTAAAAAATGTTCAGTCTATATGGACAGCATGCTAAAATATCATTATTATTCACTTTTTAATACATAAAAATTATGAGCAAATATGTAACATTTCTAATCACAGCGATTCTGATATTTGGAATGACATTATCGGTACAAGCCCAAGTCCGTCAGGAAAGACAGAGACCAGAAAGAAAAGAAACGAAACAGCCGGAGAAAAAGGTTGTTACACCCGAAAAAAGAGCCGAGTTTATGGCCAAACAATTAGAGTTAACGCCTGTAGAACAAGCCAAATTGAAGGCCTATTTTGAAAAGCAAGATGCCAAGACCAAACAACGTCACGAAGCAATGAAAAAAATGCGTGAAGAACAATTGGCAAAGATGAAAACTGAACGTGATGCAAATCAGGCCGAGTTAATTAAAATCATCGGCAACGAAAAATTCCAGCAAATGCAGTCTCAACGGATTGCGCGGTTAGAAAAAGAAAACAAGATGATGAAAATGCGGATGATGCACAAAGATGGGCAATTTATACAGCAACCCCGACTAGAAATGAAGGAAAGGATGAAAGAAAGGATGAAAGCAAAACAAGTGGAATAAGTGTGTTTTCAATTTTCTGTAATAGAAGCGTTCCTATCAAAATGTGTATTGGGGCGCTTCTTTTTTATTTATAACACATGATATATCAATTATTATATATGCTCTTGTGTTGAAATATCAGTTGTTATGAAATCAAAAGGAAAAATTTACACTCAAAAGCAGAAGCATATCCTTGCAACACAGGTTGAGAATAATAAGTTAGCCCTATTATATTTTTGCATGCAATATACCCCTATAAAAAGGGTATATTGCATGTGTTATTTCACTTAGATTATATGTGGGTAAAAGGAAAAATGGAAGTGATGATATAGTTTGAATAATTCCATTATGGTATAGTAATACTATATGAGATAAATTTAAACTCAACTAAATTTAAATATACAATAGATTAATTTGTTGATAATTTGCTGAAATAGATAATAAAATATATTTTTGCAGTTGAATTTAAAGGCTCAATGTATATTATGAATATAGATAACGGGAATAAATTGAACCAATTGTTGCATTATTGGCAGCCAGGAGGACTGCTCTTTTCTTCCTGGTTGAATAAAAATGGATATTCACCTCAGTTAATACAACAATATAGAAGATCAGGATGGTTTTCGATGCTAACAAGAGGAGTCATGTATAGGACGGGAGATAAACTATCTTCTTTGGCTACAATATCCAGTTACAATAACCAATTGAATAAGAAGCTATATGTGGGTGCCCATTCTGCATTAGAATTGTCTGGATTTAACCACTATGTTCCAATGGGAAAACCTGTTATGATGATTGGATATCCAATACAGGACAACATACCAAATTGGTTGATAAATGCCGATTTTGAATATGAACTAAAGTTTTTTTCAACGAAAACATTCCTAACACCACAATTGACGACTTTCAATAAAGGGGATGCTAAAATACTCACATCTGTACCGGAACAAGCATTTCTTGAATGTCTGATGCTAGCCCCAAATCAATATGCTTATATAGATTTATTTTACATCATGGAACAACTAACGACGTTGAGGGTTGAAGTTATGCAACAGTTGTTGGAAAATACAGATAACATAAAGATAAAACGATTATTCTTATATATGGCGAAAAAAGCAAGTCATGATTGGTATTTTAGATTGGATAAAAGCAAAATTAAATTAGGTACAGGAAAGTATAAATTAACAGACAACGGGATTTATCTTTCTGAATACATGATAACTATACCGAAAGAATTATACGAATATGAATGAATCATATAAAAACCCCTTTTTAAAAGAAAAGAATCAGGCGAACATGCTGATAAAATTAAAATTTTATTGATACATTTGTAGTTCAAATTTTGTAAATTTGATATTAAGACTAAAATATGGCTGATGTACACGACAGTGCCACGCGCAGTTATAATATGAGTCGGATCCGCAACAAGGATACAAAACCTGAAATAATGGTTCGAAAATTTCTGTTTGCTAACGGATTTCGTTACAGGCTGAATGATAAGAAACTGCCCGGTAAGCCGGATATAGTACTGCCGAAATACAAAACAGTAATTTTTGTCAACGGCTGCTTCTGGCACGGACACGAAAACTGCAAGTACTTTAAGCTACCTGACAACCGAACTGAGTGGTGGAAGGAAAAGATTGAAGGGAATATTAAAAACGATATAAGAAAACAGGCTCTACTAAGGGAAGCCGGATATAAGGTTGTGGTGATTTGGGGGTGTGAGGTGAAAAATAAAGAAGTATTAAATTACATTATTGATGAAATCAAAGAAAGAAAGAAAGAAAAGATGAGTTTTAGTTTTATTGACTTATTTGCAGGAATTGGAGGTTTTCATATTGCAATGCATAGTATTGGTGGTGAATGTGTTTTCGCAAGTGAATGGGATAAATTTGCAAGAGTAACATACGAACATAACTTTAAGAAAATATCACAAGAGTTATTTGATAAGGAAAATTTTAATTGGGATATAAAAGACGCAGATCCTTACAAAATACCACCATTTGATGTGTTATGTGCAGGATTTCCTTGTCAACCATTTTCAAATGCTGGATTAAAAAAAGGGTTTGAAGACACACGAGGAACATTGTTCTTTAATATTGCTGAAATTGTTGATGCGAAAATTAAAGCAGGTTTACCTCCAAAAGTGCTTTTACTTGAAAATGTAAAAGGTTTAAAAAACCATGATAAAGGGAGGACATTAAAAAAAATATGTGAAGTACTTGAAGATTTGGGTTATAATTTCGATATGAAAGTACTTAACTCGAAAAACTTTGGAGTTCCACAAAATAGAGAACGTTTGATTATTGTAGCTTGGTATAAAGATATTGTAAATGCTGAAAATTTTATGTTTCCTGTTGGTTTAACGGACAATAATGAACCTATTTTTGATGAAAATAAACTATCTGTAATTGGGAAAAAAGTAAAACTAGGGGATATTTTACAATTAAATCCGGATCCTAAATATACAATTTCAGATAGATTGTATCAAGGACATTTAAGAAGATTGGAAGAGCACAGAAAAAAAGGAAATGGATTTGGATTTTCTATATTTAATTCTGAGAGTCCTTATGCCAGTACAATTTCCGCAAGATATTATAAGGATGGAAGTGAGATTATGATTTCTCAAATAAATGAAAATCCAAGAAAACTAACACCTAAAGAAGCAGGTTTACTACAAGGTTATCCAGTAGATAATGGTTTTGAAATTGTAGTATCAGATGTTCAGGCATACAAACAATTTGGTAATAGTGTTTCAGTTCCACTTGTCAAAGCTGTTGCTAATGAAATAAAAAAACAATTACTAACACAATTATATTATGACTCTAAAAGATTATCTGGAATTTAAAAACAAGTCATCAGTTTTTAAAGCAGAGCTAACAAATGTAGGTGGTGTCATTACTTTTAGTAATTCAGGTAAAAGAGGTAGTGTTAAGTCTTTTTCACTAGGCTTAGATTCATTTCAAAGAATACTTGAAGATATACATTTAAACATAAGTAAATTCGATTCTGTAAAAGACTACGAAGAAACTCCTTGGCGTGATTTAGGTAGTCAATACTTTACCGATGGCCCTGCGAATGCGATGTCAACAGTACAAACGAAACCACTTTTTTCTACTCTTTCAAAAATTATTACATGGGCAAACTACCCAAAACTTGAATATTGTGATACTGATCAGTTTTGCCCAATTGAAGAAGGTAACCTTCTTAAAGCTATTGATTCACTTAAGCAATTGAAGGCGAACTTCACCTTTACATCATTGCTTGGTCATGTTGAGTTAGAGTCAATGAGAGATTTTGTAATTTCTCTCATTGAAACTATTAAAAGATCTAATTTGGTTTTTGATGACAAACTAGTTGAAAGAATTATATATTCAAATATCACCAAACCCTTCTTAATCCTCACCGGCCTTTCCGGTTCAGGTAAAACCAAACTAGCACAGGCCTTTGCTATGTGGCTTTGCGGAAGTGAGGAGCAATATAAGATAGTGCCGGTAGGAGCAGACTGGACCAACCGTGAGCCATTATTGGGTTTTCCCAATGCATTACAGGAAAAGGCTTATGTACGACCTGAAAGTGGTGTGCTCGAATTGATTCTCAAAGCTGATAATGATAAGACTAAACCCTACTTTCTGATACTGGACGAAATGAACCTGAGCCATGTGGAGCGCTATTTTGCCGATTTTCTGAGCTGCATGGAGTCGGGCGAAGAAATACTTTTGCATGCCGGTGACGAAGATTGGGATGGGATTCCACCGAAAATCAGACTCCCGAAAAACCTGTTTATAGTAGGTACGGTGAATATCGACGAAACAACTTATATGTTCAGCCCCAAAGTGCTCGACCGTGCTAACGTGATTGAGTTCAGGGTAACAGCCGAAGAAATGGCAACATACCTGAACCAATCGGGCAAAGTAGATTTGGACATTCTCAAAGGTCAGGGAGCTTCGATGGAGGAGAGTTTTGTAGCTCTGGCGCAAAATAAAGAACTGAACTACAGTGCTCAGGAAGCAATGAATGCGTCACTGATCGGATTCTTCAGTCAGTTGAAAGTTGCCGGTGCAGAATTCGGCTATCGTACAGCCTCGGAAATACGCCGCTTTGCAGCTGTGGCTGAGGCTATGGAAACTAACTGGCAACCAGAAGAAATACTGGATGTGGTAATTATGCAAAAACTATTGCCCAAATTGCACGGTTCACGCCGTAAACTGGAACCGGTACTGAAAACGCTTATCACACTTTGTGTAAGTGAAGATGCAAAGGTAGAAGATTATTTACAGCCTAAAGTTGATGCCGATAACACCAAAGTACTATACCCGATAGCGTTGGAGAAACTGCAACGCATGTACCGTGGTCTGATTGATAATGGATTCACCAGTTATGCCGAAGCCTGATAAGCCATGCTGCAGGACAATCAATTGATTATAACTACTCGGTTTGGCAATCAGGAGATAGAACTGATCGTTGCCGGTGATGAGAATGCGCCTGTATTTGAACCCGAAGATGCATTGGAAAATGGTGAAGCACCTTTTCAGATTCAGGAAGGTTGCTCGTATGAATATGCTATTACCCCGGGTTACCGACTCAAAAAAAATGATATTGTACGACCATCGAAGTTGAATGCCCGCAAAGGGACAATTTCGCCCAATATCTATGTTGGCAGTTTGACGCTTCAGGTAACGGATGATGAACAGTATGTAGTAGGAAAAATTAAACTGGAGGTCCGTTCCCGAAAAACCAGCTACCGCCAAGACTACCGTCGAATGCTGGGCGATATTACAGAAAAATGTACTGAACTGCTGCTACAACACAACTCACCGGTATCACACTTGCTCGAAGTAGATTTCAATGCCGATTCCAGAGTTTTGTATCAACGCTTTGCCTTTATCAAATCGGTACTGGAAGCACCTGAGTTTGCCGAAGCACTTAATAAAATACTATCGGCACCGGTTACGAACTGGAAAGAAACTGAAACGTTGAAGGATATCCGCAATGCTCGCCGGTTGGATAAAAGAGCACTGCATCAGTTAGCAGGAGCCGGCAACCGGATTGAACTTCCCGAAAGTCACCCGCTCAGCGCAATGTTGCAATCGATACCGGCACGGATTCAGGTAACAGCCAAAACTGAAACCGTGGACACGCCCGAGAATCGTTTTGTTAAATTTGCACTGAATTCCTTCCGCTCATTTATTTCAGAGTTTATCTCCAAAATTCGGGTAGAAAACCGCATCAGGCAGGAAGCCCGATTACTCGAAACTTTTCTGGACGAGTACCTGAATCATTCGCTGTTCAAAGCAATAAGCAATCCCGTTACATTACCCCTCAACAGTCCTGTGCTGCAACGCAGGGAAGGCTACCGCGAAGTGTTGCGGGTATGGCTGATGTTCGACTTGGCAGCCCGTTTAATTTGGAAGGGTGGCGATGATGTGTACGATGGAGAGAAAAAAGATATGGCTGTCTTGTACGAATACTGGTTGTATTTCAGGTTATTGGATATCCTGAAAGAACAATACAACATAGAGCCTAAAGAAATAAATCAGCTGATTACCGAAACTGATGATGGGTTGGGTCTCCAACTGAAACAAGGGAAACATACCCCGCTGAAAGGTGTATATACTGGTAAAAACCGTAAACTGCATGTGCAGTTCAGTTACAACCGTACTTTTCGTGGCCGGCAGGTCTATCCGGCAGGCGGTAGTTGGAGCATGGATATGCGTCCCGATTATACCCTGAGCATGTGGCCATTTGGTATTGAACAAGCGCAAGCTGAAAAAGAAGAATTAATTGTACATATCCACTTTGATGCAAAATACCGTATTGATAATCTGAAGACTATTTTTGGAGACACTTCTGCAAAGGAAGAAACGGAAGAAGAACTGCAGGAAGAGATGACCAACGAAAAAGCGGAACTGATACAGGGCAATGTAAAACGGGTGGATTTGCTCAAAATGCATGCGTATAAAGATGCTATCCGTCGTACTGCCGGTGCCTATGTGTTGTACCCGGGTTCGGAGAAAGACAGCCGACGGGGTTTTCATGAAATCATTCCCGGTTTGGGTGCTTTTGCCATCAAACCATCAGGAGTGGGATTGGATGGCTCAGAAGAACTTAAGCGTTTCCTGAACGGGGTAACCGAACATTTTATGAATCGGGCCTCAGAGCGCGAAGTTATCTCTTACAGAGCCTATGAAACTTACAATTCCGATCAGCAAATACTCAATGATATTATTCCGGAGAGTTATGGGGATAACAGGGGATTCCTGCCTGCAAAAACAACAGTGCTTGTAGGTTATTATAAATCGGTTGATCAACTTAAGTGGATAGAAAACAAGAATCTATATAATGCCCGTACCGGAGATACAAGAGGTTCACTCAGGTTATCACCTAAAGAAACAGGAGCCAAATACCTGTTGTTGCATGGACCCGGCGAAACGGTAACTGTCAAACTTTATAAGCTCAGTGATAAAGGTCCACGAATATTTTCGAAAGCTGATATGGCAAAAAAAGGTTATCAGCATCCGTCGCATGATTTTTACCTGGTATATGATATTTCAGGAATTGCAGAGACAGAATTTAACCATTATCAATGGGATATTTCTAAACTTGAGGCTTATACATCTAACCGCGGTTCAGCTTTGCCTTTTGCGGTAAGTATGGTGGAATTGATGAAGGTGATCAAAACGATCTAAGAATCTTTTTTTAAACAAAGAAAACAATAAAGTTGACTTGCCTCAAAACTTAATAGACGTATTGAATTCTATCTCATTATCAACCAGTAGGGGAGTAATGTTTACTTTGTTTCGGGGAACGTTTTTACACAGTGTCATTTTACCTGTTGTAGACCCCAAAACTTTCACCAAAAATGAGTAATAAGTGACATTGTGGTTTCATTCTAAAAACATAAAAGCCTGCAAAATCAATGATTTTGCAGGCTTTTGTTTGCTATTGAAATACTTTCAGCGGAGAGAGAGGGATTCGAACCCCCGGTACCTCGCAGTACAACGGTTTTCAAGACCGCCGCAATCGACCACTCTGCCATCTCTCCTGATGCTTTTTGTTCAAAAGCGGTGCAAAGATATGCTATTTTTCGGGATTACCAAAGACTTAAAAAATATTTTACGTGAAAATTTTGATATTCAATTTTCATTATTTATTTTTGCAAACTCATTTAACACATACCAGCACATGTATTTTAATTATATCGTTGTATTTTAATACAATAACCGCTTTTTAAATTTCCCGGATATCAACTCGTGCAATGGGTTTTTACTTCCTCTTACCGGAAATTCTATTATTTTAGTGTGTTTTATCTTGCTTGTCCGATCGAATCGGATAGGCTCGCAGTGTTTACATCTTCAAATTCTATGTATGAATAATTGGAAAAAAGTTTTTGCCATTATATGGACAGGACAGTTTTTCTCGTATTTGAGCAGTTCTGTCGTAAGTTTTGCAGCCATCATTTGGTTGAGTTTTGAAACAAAATCGGCTGAGGTTTTGGCCTTAGCAGCGATTTTTTCTATGTTGCCACAAGCATTGATTGGTCCGTTTACCGGTGTGTTTGTGGATCGCTGGAACCGGAAACGCATCATGATTTTTTCGGATGCTTTCATTGCTTTTTGTTCGTTGGTGTTGGCTATCTTGTTTTTTACAGGCAAGGTGGAAATAGCATACATTTATATACTGCTCGCTTTGCGGTCGGTCGGTTCTGCTTTTCATGCCCCATCAATGCAGGCTTCGGTTCCTTTACTGGCTCCCGAAGAAGAGCTGACCAGGATTGCCGGTGTTAATCAGATGATTTTGTCGGTTTCGAGCATTGCAGGGCCGGCCTTGGGCGCTTTGTTGGTGACTTATCTGGATATGGCCTATGTGATGCTGTTTGATGTGCTTGGTGCGCTGATTGCCTGCACGAGTCTGTTGTTTGTGGTTATACCCAATCCGAAAAAGAAAGAAACGATTGAACAGCCGCATGTCTTCAGGGAAATGCGGGAAGGCTTTCAGGCAATTTCCGGCAATAAAGGACTGGTTTGGCTTTTTGCATTTTCAGTATTGGTGATGCTCTTTCTGATGCCGATAAGCGTGTTGTTTCCGCTAATGACACTTGAACACTTCAACGGCGATGCTTTTCAGATGAGCGTGGTCGAAGTCGTTTGGGGAGTTGGCATGGTGGTTGGTGGCGCAATGCTGAGTATCAGACAGTTCAAAGGCAATCAGGTATTGATGATCAACCTGATGTTTATCATGCTGGGCTTGACATTCCTCTTTTCGGGGGTTTTATCACCGGATGGTTTTGTGTTCTTCGCAATTTTAACTGCCTTCGGAGGTATCTCAGGTGCAGTTTATAGTTCTATGTTTACTTCACTGGTACAACGAACGGTTGCGCCGGAAGCTCTGGGGAGGGTGTTTTCCATGTACGGCAGTATAGCCATCCTTCCTTCGTTAATTGGACTTACAGCAACCGGAATCATTGCTGATCATATTGGCGTTTCTTATGCCTTTGTAATCGCCGGGGCTATTATCGTGTTGCTGGGCATCATTGCGATGTTTGTTCCATCGATGATGAGAATTGGGAAAGTGGAATAGTGGTTAGTGATTAATGGTTAGTGAATAGTGATTAGTTGATTAGAGTTTAACCACTAATCATTAATCACTAACCACTAATATTCAGACTGTTTTAAGATATGCAACAACATTCTTTTCAATGCGCGCCATGATATCACTCACATCGGCTCTATTGAATGGTTCGCCGGTAATATTTTCGAAAAGTTCGATGTATCTTTCGCTGATGCCGGTAACAATTTCATCGGTCATTTCAGGGACGGTCTGACCTGCTTTTCCCTGAAAATCATTGGCCATCAGCCATTCGCGTACGAACTCCTTTGAAAGTTGTTTTTGGGCTTCGCCTTTTTCGAATCTTTCCTGATATCCTTCCGCATAGAAATAACGCGACGAATCCGGGGTGTGTATTTCGTCGATCAGGTAGATTTTACCATCCCGTTTGCCAAATTCATATTTCGTATCTACCAGAATAAGACCCCTTTGAGCAGCGATTTCTTCACCGCGGAGGAATAGCCCCATGGTATATTTTTCGAGTAAAGCATAATCTTCGGGAGTTACAAGTCCTTGTTTCAGAATTTCTTCTTTAGAAATATCTTCATCATGCAATCCGTATTCAGCTTTGGTGGTAGGTGTAATGATCGGAGTTTCAAATTTTTGGTTTTCAATCATACCATCAGGAATTTTCACGCCGCAAATTTCACGAATGCCACTTTTGTAAGTCCGCCAGGCACTACCGCAAAGATAACCGCGCACAATCATTTCCACGGGAAAACCTTCGCAACGCAATCCTACGGTCACCATGGGATCAGGAGTTGCCAGTTTCCAGTTCGGTACGATGTCGGCAGTTGCATCTAAAAATTTGGCAGCAATCTGATTCAACATTTGACCTTTGTAGGGAATTCCTTTGGGTAATACCACATCAAAAGCCGAAATCCGGTCGGTTGCAATCATCACCAACAAATCATTTTTAACTGTGTACACATCACGAACCTTGCCGTGATAAACATTTTTTTGACCTTCGAATTGAAAATCTGTGTTTGTTAATGCTTTCATTGATTATATTATTTTATTATTGTTTTTTTTGAGAAGCAGTGACTAAGTAGCTCACCGGATTATCTATTTTCATTAAATGACTGATCAGTTGATAGGGCAAAATTACTTCAGTCTCTCCAATATAATAAGGCGCAATTTCATAAGGATTAAAGACATAACAAATGCCAACATCGTTGATGTAGAAGTTGCCATTGGGTTTGATTGACTCATAACTAAATGTCATTTCATCAACTTGAACATTGTCGGGTAATTCCTCCATATTTTGATTATCCTCCATGATTTTTTTTCTGATGATGGCTGCTAATTCAGTCATGTAGCCAACTTGAAATAAATCCTGTTCAAGGATAACATCTCCGGAACTCAAATTGAAATTATAAAAGAATCTGGTTTTGGTAGGGTGTGTGCCTCCGAAATCCACAAATCTGGAGATACCATAAGAAAAGATATTTTCATCATTCAAAAGCGCAAACCCTTCTAATAAGAATGAATTATTAAATACCAACCTGCTGTTGTCAGTTATTTTATCCGCAAAATCCGAATTGTTTTGAATGTATTCCTCTTTCAGTTCATAGGCAAAAGATTGCATCAAAGTGTCTTGGGGAAGATTTGCGAAAGAATCACCAAACAATTCAGTTCTGATGATTGTTTGAATTTTACCAAGTGTTGTTTGATCTTGGTAAGTGATTGGCAATTCTAAGTGCATCTCGATTGTTAATGCGCCTTGTGTGGTATCCGCTGTTAAATAAGTTTTGTCGGAGTAATTGTAATTTTCGGTCACAACAGTACTCACGGCGGCTGGGCGAAAAATCAGAAATAATACAACAACGAGGATTACCAGGATGCTGATAATAACTAAAAAGATTTTTTTCATGTTGAAATTACATTTATATTGTTACCGAAATACACTCGTCTGACGTGTTATGACTTTAATTTATTGATAATTAAAGTCCGTTTTGAGTCCGATTATTCGGGTGCAAATTTACAACTAAAAAACATATTTATATTTAAAAATTTAAAAATCGAATAAAGATTTTAGCATTATTAGCATAACAAGATTATCTTTGCAAACGTATATATGAAAAGCAAGGTTCTAAAATACTTATATTC
>JAUSNQ010000186.1 GCA_030655595.1 Paludibacter sp. | reverse complement strand
GACACTAGTACGAGAGGACCGTGTTGGACGAACCTCTGGTCTACGGGTTGTTCCGCCAGGAGCATTGCCCGGTAGCTACGTTCGGTTAGGATAAGTGCTGAAAGCATCTAAGCACGAAGCCATCTTCAAGATTAGATTTCTTTTGAGGGTCGTGGAAGACTACCACGTTGATAGGTTACAGGTGTACAACAGAAATGTAGAGCCGAGTAATACTAATTGCCCGAAAGCTTTTTTAAACCGTTCTTTTGTTAAACAAAAGAACACCAAACCTTTGTGGTATTTTATAGCGATGATGTTTTTTTTGATCTGATTTACCGAGCAACTCTTCTTTTTATCAATAGTCAACTAAAATAAGATGATTATGTACCTGTATACAAACATATAAAACATCCATATGTGTATATCCAAAGTGTATATAAATCCATCAAATGAGCATTTAGGTGGTTATAGCACCGGGGTTCCACCTCTTCCCATTCCGAACAGAGAAGTTAAGCCCGGTCACGTCGATGGTACTGCAGTTATGTGGGAGAGTAGATAGCCGCCGTTTTTTAAACCCTTGTTTTGAAGTAGCAATACTTTAAGACAAGGGTTTTTTGTTGTGGGATACTTTTAACGTCAATTTTACGGGCTAAATTTCGATCGAACCGGGCGATTAGCAAGAATCGAACTGAGCGGTACGATTGAATCGAACCGAACGATACGAATGGAGTTAAAAAGGTGTGGATTAAGCATCAATTTGTGGGCTTGTGTTTTGGTGAAAGCCCTCGTGTCGAAATCGCTTCGCGATTAAGGCCACGAGTTTCTTTCACCAAAACACAAAAAGAACAGACCAATACTAAAAGAACAGACCTATATGCGTAGATACAACTTTTCCGATCCCGATTGAAGATATATTGTCAAAAGCACTGACCTTTATCTGCGGACACTTCCCTCTTCCCCTTTGTCAGGAAACGAGTGACCTTAATCGCGAAGCGATTTCGACACGAGTTCCTGACAAAGGGGGAGAAGCAGAGTTGCAATTCTTTAAATAAGAACTGCAAGCCGAATTGGAGAATGGAAAGGGAATGTTAATCATAATCTTCCGCCAGTTTAAACTTTCTGAATTCCACTAAAATATGTATCTTTGCCGAAACTAAAAATTTTATGGTTCAGAATGAAATAGAGATGCTTCGCAGGGAACTCCATCAGCACAATTACAATTATTATGTGTTGTATGCACCTACAATCTCTGATTTAGATTTTGATTTTAAAATGAAGGAGTTGCATGATCTTGAATCAAAATATCCAGAGTTTTTTGATCCTATGTCTCCTACACAAAGAGTAGGCAGTGATATTCAGGGTTCCTTCAAACAGCATCTCCACCAATATCCTATGCTTTCTTTGGCAAATACTTATTCTGAAGGTGAGGTACAGGAATTTTATCAGCGGGTTCAAAAGGCTCTTAATGAAGATTTTGAATTAGTTTGCGAATTAAAATATGACGGAACATCTATTTCAATTATTTACGAAAATGGAGTGTTGCTAAGGGCTGTAACCCGCGGAGATGGAGAAAAGGGAGATGATGTGACAACGAATGTGAAAACTATCCGAAGTGTTCCACTCAAATTGCAAGGTGATTTTGTGCCAAAATTTGAAATTCGTGGCGAGATATTGATGCCGTGGGCAGTTTTTGATAAAATCAACAAGGAACGCGAAGAACAGGAAGAACCATTGTTTGCAAACCCAAGAAATGCTGGATCCGGTACACTAAAGCTGCAAAATTCTTCTGTTGTTGCATCAAGAGGTTTGGATGCTTTTTTTTACAGTTTGCTTGGTGAGAATTTACCTTTTGCAAATCATTTTGAGAGTTTGCGTACTGCTAAATCTTGGGGGTTTAAAGTTTCTGATTCCATCAGGGTGTGTAAATCGTTGGATGAAGTTTTTGACTTCATTAGATTTTGGGATATTGAACGAAAAAAACTACCGGTAGCCACTGATGGAATCGTAATCAAAGTAAATGATTTCTCACAACAAAAATCACTTGGTTTTACCGCTAAGTCACCTCGATGGGCTATTGCCTATAAATATCAGGCAGAAAAAGCATTAACTCGCCTCAATTCCGTATCCTATCAGGTAGGACGGACTGGTGCTGTTACGCCCGTTGCAAATCTCGATCCTGTTTTGCTTTCTGGTACAACTGTGAAAAGAGCAACTTTACACAATGCAGATATTATTCAATCGCTCGATTTGCATGTTGGTGATATGGTTTATGTAGAAAAGGGAGGGGAAATTATTCCGAAAATAACCGCTGTTGCTATTGAAGAACGGATTCTGATTGGAGATAAGGTTCAGTTTATCAAGCAATGCCCTGAATGTGGCGTGGATTTAATTCGTTATGAGGGCGAAGCTGCTCATTATTGTCCAAATGAAAATGCATGTCCTCCCCAAATCAAAGGAAAAATTGAGCATTTTGTTAGTCGCAAAGCCATGAATATTGATGGTTTGGGTGGTGAAACAGTAAATTTGCTGTATGAAAATGGTTTGTTGAAGAATATTGCCGATATTTATACGCTGAAAACCCCTGATTTAGCAAGATTAGAGCGACTTGGAAATAAATCAGCACAGAATATTAAGATTTCTTGTGAAAAATCGAAAGAAATTCCCTTTGAAAGGGTTATTTTTGCATTGGGAATTCGTTTTGTAGGGGAAACGGTAGCAAAAAAACTTGCTAATGCATTCAAAACTATCGAAAATTTGGAGCAGGCAGACTATGACGCATTGGTGCAGGTTGATGAGATTGGAGCAAGTATTGCACAAAGCGTAATCAAATATTTTGCTGATGAGAAAAATGTTGAGATTGTTGATAGATTAAAAAATTATGGATTACAAATGTCCCTTTCAGAAGCAAAACTGGAATCAAGAACCGATTTACTTGCCGGAAAATCGATAGTTATCAGTGGAACTTTCAAATATTCTTCACGAGATGAATATAAAAATATCATCGAACTCAATGGGGGGAAGTATGTAGGAAGCGTTTCGGCAAAAACGTCTTTTATTCTTGCCGGTGAAAATATGGGTCCTGAAAAATTGAAAAAGGCTCAAAATTTTGGGGTGCAAATTGTAGATGAAGATAGCTTTTTGAAGATGGTTAATCAGGAAAAGAAAAACACAAACGGACAAATGGGAATGCTTTTTTAATTGAAAATTATGTCAGGAAAAATAACAAATTACGTTTTTAAAAAGCGGGTACATAAACACCTGAAAAATCAAATCAGAAATAAACAGTTTGTCAATTTCGATAATGCAAAATCAATTCTTCTATTGTTTGAAAGTAATTATTCAGAAAAAAATATTGAGACAAAGAAAATTATTCAATACTTATTGAAAGAAGGGAAAAAAGTAACTGCTTGGGGATTTGTTGATAAGAAACAAATTATCTCTGCTGCTTATCCGGAATATCGGATTTTACACCCTAAAGATTTGGATTTATTTAATAAACCCAAAAATCAGTTGATACAGGAACTGCTTCAGTATGAATACGATTTGATCATTGATATTTCAAACAGAAGAATTATCCCTTTGGACTATATTGCGTTATATGCCAATGCGAAATTTAAAACGGGAATGCAAAAAGATAATCTGAACTTGTATGATTTTGCAGTGGACATTGAGAATCATTTAAAAACCAATGAGATTCAAGTTGAAGATTTAGAATTTTCATTTATATTTAAACAGATATTATTTTACCTTAAAAACATACAAACAAACGATTAAAAGCGTATTTTTGTGCTCAAATAGATTTTTTCGCCAATGATAAATACTAAATTGAAAGGAATGGGTGTTGCTCTGGTAACACCATTTAAAGATGATGAGTCAATTGATTTTGACGCTCTAGCTCGAATTGTGGAATACCAGATAAAGAATGGTACCGATTATTTTGTGGTATGTGGTACTACAGCAGAAACACCAACTTTAACCGAACAGGAAAAAGAAGATGTGAAGAAATTCGTGGTGACTATTAATAATGGGCGTCTGCCAATCGTATATGGCATTGGTGGAAATAATACAAAATCCATTGTTGAGAAAGTCAAGAACACTGATTTGACAGGAGTTGATGCAATCCTTTCGGTTACTCCTTACTATAACAAACCTTCTCAGGAAGGACTTTATCAGCATTATGCAGCTATTGCCAAAGCTTCCCGTTTGCCCATTATTCTTTATAATGTGCCAGGACGAACAGGCGTTAATATGACGGCTGAGACTACCTTGCGATTGGCCAACGAATTTAAAAATATATGTGCTATTAAAGAAGCGTCTGGAAACTTCAATCAAATTGATGATATTATCAAAAACAAGCCGGCAGACTTTTTGGTAATTTCAGGCGACGATGGCATTACTTTTCCTCTGATTACGCTAGGTGCTGTGGGAGTGATTTCTGTGATCGGGAACGCATTTCCAAAGGAATTTAGTCGCATGGTGCGTTTGGCATTACAAGGTGATTATGAAAACGCAAGGAGTATTCATCACCGGTTTACTGAATTAATTGAACTTTTATTCGTGGAAGGCAATCCGGCAGGTGTGAAAAGCATGTTGGCTGTCATGGGTTTTATTCAGAACAAATTGCGCTTGCCGCTTGTGCCGAATACCATCAAAACTTACGAAAAGATAAGTCAGGTACTTAAACGATTATAAAAAAGTTCTAATTTTTTCAGTTCTTCTTTATTAAAGAATTAAGGGTAATTTTTAATTATTTTTAAAAGTGTAATGAGTCCAAAAATAGTTGGTAAGAATTTTTGAAATTCTTACCAACTGTTTTTGGTCCATATACCTAAAAATTAAGATTGCTGAATTTCAACGAAATAAACGCAGTCCTTGGTATTGAAGGTCCGAACACGTATCCGGCATCCCGCAAAGCTCCCAAATCCAGATCCTGCTGGAAACTATTGAAGATGTTCTTTACGCCGCCACTCAATTGCATATTTATTCCATTCAGTTTAAAGTCGTATGCAGCTTTCAGGTTGGCATCTAAGAACGACGGGGTATTCTCCAAACGATCTGCAGCGACATATCCCGCAAAATGCGGTGCCAACATGCTACCTGTGTACGTTCCGGTCGCCGTGATTAGCAACTTGCGGGTGGGATTAACTGATAAGGAAAAATAGCCGTAGTTGTTAGGTGTGCGTAACATCTTTCTTTCCGGAGCCACGCTGTTGTCGTCCGACCAATGTTCAGGTTCGTTGTACAGACTTTGTTGTAGCGTATAGCCAAGCTGAAGTTGTAATTTAGTTGATGGTGCCAGTTTACCCTCGATATTGATGCCGCTGACTTTTGCACCTGATCCATTCTGACGTACCATGATGATGTTTCCGTTTGTATCCACTCCTGATTCGGTCAAGATGAAAATATCATTGATACGTGTATAAAATCCTTCGGCAAGTATATTTGCTTCCATCTTTCCTATTCTGAAATAATAATCGAGGGAGCTACTGAAACTGTGAGAATACTCAGGCCGCAGGTCATCAGAAAGTTTGATGAGTTTCATCACACCTCCTGCCGCATCGAGGTGCAAGTCTTCTTCGAAAGCCTGTGGCGCCCGGAACCCCGCTGCGTAAGAACCCCGCCAGTTGATGTCTGGTGTGAAGTTATATTTCAGGGTGATCCGCGGACTGAAAACTGCCTTCTCTAGCATGTTGTGCTTATCCAACCGCCCACCCAACAAGATGTTAATGTCTTTATTTTTCCATTCATTCTGAAGAAAAAAGCCTGACACGTGAGTAGTTTGCTCTATACTCCTGTTGTATCCTGGCATCCTATCCTGTAAATCATCATACTGATATTCTCCGCCAACAGTTATTTCTGATGGCATAAACAGTAGGTTGCTGAAGTTATACACGTATTGCGCACCCGTTACTGAAGTCAGGTTCTCCGTATTGCCATAAGCGTTGGGGTTTTGGCCGGAACCGTAATAACTCTGACGATGAACCTGTTGCAGCGAAGTGTAAACATTAAGTTTTTGTTTTGCATCGGGACTATACCAGTTGTACGCCAGTCCGCCTCCATTGGTTTCATGCTCCACTTGTTCAGTGATGTCTGTTTCGTGCGGTTGCAGGTGGAAATCATTACCTCCTCGCCTGAACTCGTGGATGTTGTGATATTCTAATGTCAATTTGCTTTGTGAACTTAGACGATAGTATGAACGCATCCCCATAGTGTGGTTGAGCAGTTTGGTTACCTCTGAAAAACCGTCATCGTTGTGGTCATACGGCAATCGATTCCGGTATGCACCAAATAAATACATACCCGCTTTATTATCGTCACTCACGATGGAGGTGTTCAGGTTTACCGAATTATCAGAAGCCGCACCCCCGATCAGTTCGTAATTGTATCCTGCTGAAAAAGAGTTGTTCAAAGCCTCCTTCGTGATGATGTTGATGGTTCCCGCGATGGCATTGGAGCCATACAAAGCAGAACCTCCTCCTCGAACAATTTCTACCCGTTCAATCATGTTCACAGGAATTTGTTCTAATCCGTAAACACCCGACAAAGCGCTGAAAACAGGTCGGCTGTCAATCAGTATCTGAGAATATGGCCCTTCTAGCCCGTTGATACGAACTTGCGTAAACCCACAGTTGTTGCAGTTGTTTTCGACCCGTAATCCCGGTTGAAAGTTCAGTCCGTCGGCTATACAAACCGAGTTGCTTGCTGCGAAAATTTTCGGACTCACAACACCCACCACTACCGAAGCCTCTCTCCGGTTGGTCTCATTGCGGTTGGCGCTCACCACCACTTCATTCAGTGACAGGGAAGTTTCTGTAGTCAGGAAATTTACTTCAATCGTTTTGCCTGATTCAAGCACAATTTCCTTTTCCACAGTTCTGTATCCGACACCACTTACCCGCAAGGTAAATGTTCCAATTGGGAGGTTTTTGAGGAAATAGTGACCGGTAGCATCTGTTGTGGTGCCGATAACTGTGTTGTTTATGGTTACATTGATGAAGGGGATGTGTTCCCCTGTTTTGATGTCTTTCACATCACCGACAATATTGGCATCGGTTTTTCTTTGCCCGTAGGATGACAGGCTTAATAAAGTTATAGCGAATATTAATAAGTATTTCATATTTAATTTTTTAACCCTATAAGTCATATAAGTACATATAAGTTTTCAGCTCCATCTGGAGCGAAATATCTGTAGAGAAAAATTGAGAAATCTCGAAATCTCGATTGAGAGCGATATCTCTGTATTATGAATAAGATGAATTTTAATTCAGCTCATTTAAGAGAGAAATATCTGCAGAAAGAAATGTCTGTATGTCTTAGCAAGCCGGAGGTGCGCGTAAGCTGAGGTGCAGCACCGGAATAAGTTGGGGTGTTTGCGGTAATTCAATTGCGTTTAAATCAGAAAATCTTAAAACCGGTATCGGAGTTTCAGGGAAATCAAGTTCATCGGTCAGACTGATTTGATTGAAAGTGTCAATCAACTGGAATTGATTGCCTGAATGGGAATGCGATGAAACTGGAATTCCTTTGCTGTTTTTAAATCCGAAGAAATGCGAGTGACAATACAATCTGCCATCTACCTCATGGGTGTGGTAGAACATGGTTGTGTTGCTGTAATGTCCGATGAAGAACAACAACAATGCAACCCTGAGGAAGCGGATGGTATGTGAATTTTGTCTGTGCATTAATTGTTGCAAAATGTATGTTTACTGCTAAACAGCAAAACTTGAAAGAATGTTCATCTTTTAAATTCTAAATGACCCTTTATGGAGATATTATACAAATAAAGCCGTCCGAATTTTTATTGCCGGAAGGCTTTATTTGAATCATAAATTATGAAGAAAATAATATCAAAACAACTGTTGCGATATTACCTGAAAATTAACAACTTACCAGATAAAAACAACCCTGAAATACATTGCTTCAGGCGGATCAACCGCAAAATCGTTGTTAGTTACATAAAAATGGATATCATTTTGTGAATAGTCAAAATCGACGGTGCGACTCCATTTTTCTCCGTTGCTGTTTTCAAAATGACGAGTATAGGGTAATGCCTGCTGAGCGCCGCCGTTGAGTTCAATATATCCCATCACAGCGCCGTCATTAATCATGTAACTTGTAACTCCATCCAAATTAAACGGGCAACGGTAATAGAGATTTAAACCAGCTTGGTCGGTTACAGGAATCCAGTCGGATGACCTGACTGTAAATTGAAAAACTTGTTTTGTAGTAAGGTCTTCAGGATAAGAGACAGTCTCACAGGCACTAAATAGCATTACTGATAGTGTAAATAGTAAGTAAATGCGATGCATAATGTTTTTTTTTGTGTTAATTTATTGATTTCAAAAAAAGCAGGTACGTTATAAGTACTTGCCAGATGTTAATGTTTGACAGTAACAACAAACATCTTGCCGTTTTTTTAATCAATGAATTGAAACTTTGAAAAAAACGAAAATCTTGAATAGATAAATATGTAATTTAATTTTCTAAGATTGATTAAAACATATTTTCTTTTACCTTTGTGCCGTTAAATTTGTAAACTAAAGTATAAAGTGTCATAAATGAAAAAGATTATATATTTAATTCTCTTGTCATGCGTTAGTTTTAATGCATATTCGAAAGAAACTTTTAAAGACTCAGTACAATTAGAAGATGTAGTAGTAACAGGTTCAAAATTCGAAACGTCCCGTAAATTAGTTCCCTTGTCGGTTTCACAAATAAGTGCTGAAAACATCAAACAAAGCGGACAGTATAATGTCCTCACTACCCTGAGCACTTATGTGCCCGGTGTTTTCATTACCGAGCGGAATATCCTGGGCTTTGGTGTGGCAGCCGGAGGATCGGGCACAATCAATGTACGTGGTGTTGGCAGTTCGCCGAATACGCAGGTATTGGTGCTAATCGACGGACATCCGCAGTATCAGGGAATTTTCGGTCATCCGCTGCCTGACGCTTACGTGGCTTCTGATGTGGAAAAGGTCGAAGTGATACGCGGTCCGGCTTCTGTGCTTTACGGTTCGAATGCTATGGCGGGTGCCATCAACATCATCACCAAAAAACAACAAGCAGAAGGTTTATCGGCAACATTAAATGCTGTATATGGTTCATATAACACGCAGAAATACGCCGGCACATTCGGGATTAAAAAAGACAGACTGAGTTTATTTGTTTCAGCAAATTATGGTAAAACTGAGGGTATCAGGGAGAATACAGATTTCGATATTGGTAACGGATATCTGAAAGCAGGATACGACTTAAACCCGAACTGGAAAATTACGGCTGATGTGAGTCTGGCGCAATATGAGGCGAATGATAATGGACCGGTTCAAGCACCGGCTCCTTTTAATATTGATGTCTTTCGGGGAAAGGCAGCACTTTCGGTAGAAAATAAATACAACAGACTTGATGGTGCAGTTAAGTTGTACCATAATTTCGGCGAACATGCTTTCTCCGATGGATTTCAGTCGACCGACCGGAATTCGGGTTTGATGATTTATCAGAATTACCGTCTTTTCAGTAATACCCATATTACAGCAGGCTTCGATGCAAAAAAATTCGGTGGTCAGGCAAACGGCGGTATGGCCGCAAATACTCTGAAAACAGTTAATGAACTTGCGGGATACACTTTAATTCGTCAAAAGTTACTAGAAATTGTTGATTTGAATGCCGGTTTACGTTTTGAGCATAATTCAGTTTTTGGCAATGAATGGGTACCGATGACGGGAGTAGCCGTTCGAGCGGGCGAAACAACCAATTTCAAAGCATCTGTGTCAAAAGGTTTTAGAAGTCCGACTGTGATGGAGCTATACTTGTACGCTCCCAACGAGGAACTAAAACCTGAGCGAATGATGAATTACGATATCAGTTGGTTGCAATCGTTTTTGGGACATCAGTTAAACACCGAACTGACACTTTTTCTTGCTGAAGGAGAGAATATAATACAGGTTGTCGGAGGTATGCCGCCGATGCGTCAGAATGTTGGGTCATTCAGCAACCGCGGAATCGAATTTGCTGCAAAATACCGCGTAACCAATCAGTTGAATGTGCAGGCCAATTATACTTTCCTTGATATGGAAAAAACGATTGTGGCAGCACCTAAGCACCAGTTCAACATCAACCTGAATTATCAGTATAAAATACTTAATTTCAATGTGTCCGCTCAGCATGTGAATGAACTTTATGCTTCAATCAGTCCGGAAAATATCCAGAATTTTACCCTGCTCAATGCCCGCATTTCAGCGAAAGTTACGAAGCCGTTTGAAGTTTTTATTTCCGGACATAATCTATTGAATCAGCAGTATCAGATTAATAATGGTTACCCAATGTCTGGAATTAATTTTCACGGGGGATTTAACTATCAATTGTAGGATTTAATCAAGCTTTATTTCTTTCTGAATACAGTAATTCACCGCAAAATCATCATGGTCAATCGATTGCCTAATCATAGAAACTATCAATATCCATATTGATTTTTTCTACTAAACACAAATGAAACACTATGCGTTTAAACGTTATATAGAACTCTAAAGTATTATTGTAACAATTAAAATATAGTTATCATGAAATTTGAACTTCCAACATTACCGTACGAAACAGGCGCATTAGAGCCTGTAATTGGCAAACAAACAGTAGAATTACATTATGGAAAGCATTTCCAGGCATATATCACCAACCTAAACAACCTGATTGCAGGGACGAAATTTGAAAATATGGATTTGGTTGATATTGTGAAACAAAGTGATGGTCCGTTATTCAATAATGCCGGTCAGGCATTGAACCACAACATTTATTTCCTTTCGTTTTCTCCCAATGGTGGCGGATTTCCTTCAGGCAAATTAGCCGAAGCTATCAACCGGGAATTTGGAGATTTCGAGAACTTAAAAAAAGAATTTAATGCTGCAGCGGTATCCGTATTTGGATCAGGATGGGCATGGTTGGCCAAGGATGACGCCGGCAAATTATCGATTGAAAAAGAACCCAATGGCAGTAATCCTGTAGTAAAGGGACTCGTTCCATTGCTTGGATTTGATGTATGGGAACATGCATACTACTTAGATTACCAGAACCGCAGACCCGATCACGTGAATGCGTTGTGGAATATCATCGATTGGAAAGCTGTTGAAAGCAGGTATTAAAGAAATAGGTTTTTATTAGGTATTTGTTAGCTATCTGAAAATGAGTGTGTGTTTATGCGGGCAGGGTTTATCTCTGTCCGTTATTTTTTTTAGAAAATATTTTTCACCTCATATAATTTTTTTAATTAATATGCGTTTATGAATCAGAAACTAAAATGATAATTATTGCCTATGCAAAAAACGATTACTCCATTAAACAAAACTGATTTAAAAATTTCAAAACAACAGTTGGAGGACTGTTCAGACAAGATGCAACCATCAGACTCAACCATTCAAAAGATATTGCAGTTCGCTGCCAATTACAGGGTGCAGAAGATCAATGAAAATCAGTACATCGAAATGAATCTTAGTTAAAAAATGAGACTTCCGGATAATCGGGAGTCTTTTTTTATTATTTTTGCGTGACTTT
>JAUSNQ010000175.1 GCA_030655595.1 Paludibacter sp. | reverse complement strand
TTCCTGAATCAATTGCACTTCTTCCGGAGAACTAATCAGCGAAACGAAAATAAAGAAAAACAAAGCACCCAACGAAACACCGGAAAAAAGATGTATCAACAACCGCCTCACTTTAAAAAGCAAGGTGTTGTCTGTTTCTTCGTAATTTAATGTCTCGGGATTGAAGTGAAATTTCTTCTTCGCCATGTTTTTTAGCTCAATTTTAAACTTTTATCGTTTAAGAGTGTGCAAAAATAACAAAAATGAAGTATTTTTGCAGTCCTTTTACTAGATTTTATTTATTATTAGTAGTTGGTAGCTAGCATTTTTTTAGATATTACCTGGTAAATAGTAGTTTGTAGATAGCTGGTAGTAGCTGGTAGTTGGTTAAAAATAGACAGTAAATGGTAAATGATCAAATTGTAAATACATAAAATGACTTCACAGGAAATTCGCCAATCATTTCTCGATTTTTTCGCATCGAAAAACCACAAAATTGTAGCTTCGGCGCCCATGGTAATCAAAGATGACCCGACTTTGATGTTTACGAATGCCGGCATGAATCAATTTAAAAATATTATTTTGGGTAATGATCCGGTGAAGTATCCCCGTGTAGCAGATTCTCAGAAATGTCTGCGTGTGAGCGGTAAACACAACGATCTGGAAGAGGTTGGACATGACACCTACCACCACACGATGTTTGAAATGTTGGGTAACTGGTCGTTTGGCGATTATTTCAAAAAAGAAGCCATCGAATGGGCATGGGAATATCTGGTAGATGTTTTAAAGTTAGATAAAAACAGATTATACGTAACTGTTTTTGAAGGTTCAACCGCCGAGGGATTGTCGCGTGACGATGAAGCTGCTGCCATCTGGTCGCAGTTTTTACCCAAAGACCGCATCATCAACGGCAACAAAAAGGACAATTTCTGGGAGATGGGCGATACCGGTCCGTGCGGACCGTGCTCCGAAATTCACATTGACATCAGAAGCGATGTCGACAGAGCACAAGTTGATGGATTAACGCTGGTAAATGGCAACCACCCACAGGTAATTGAAATCTGGAACAATGTATTCATGCAGTTCAACCGCAAAGCCGACGGGTCATTAGAAGAACTCCCTGCCAAAGTCATTGACACCGGCATGGGTTTCGAAAGACTTTGTATGGCGATTCAAGGCAAACAATCGAATTACGATACGGATGTTTTTCAACCGATTATCAATGCAATAGGTAAAATTTGTGATGTTGCATATGGGCAAAACGTACAAACGGACATTGCCATGCGTGTAATTGCCGATCACATACGCACGATTGCATTTTCAATAACCGACGGACAATTACCCTCGAATGCCAAAGCAGGCTATGTGATACGCCGCATATTAAGGCGTGCGGTGCGGTATGGATACACTTTCCTGCAGCAACGAACTGCATTCATGTATCAACTTGTGGATGTCTTATGTGAAGTCATGGGAAAAGCTTATCCTGAATTAATCGCTCAAAAGACCTTAATCGGAAGAGTAATCAAAGAAGAAGAAGAATCTTTCCTGAGAACTCTGGAAACCGGTATCAAATTGCTTGACAAAGTGATGGGTGATGCTAGAAGTGAAGCCAAAAAAGAGCTTACAGGAAAAGTAGCATTTACACTTTATGACACCTATGGATTTCCGCTTGATTTAACTGAATTGATTTTGCGTGAAAACAATTTCACAGTCAATATCGATGAATTTACAGCCGAGATGAAAATTCAAAAAGACCGTGCCCGAAATGCTGCTGCGGTAGAGACAGGCGATTGGGTAACGGTGCGTGAAGGCGACAGTCGGTTTGTAGGTTATGATTACACTTCATGCGACACCGAGATCCTGCGTTACCGCAAGGTAAAACAAAAAAATCAGGAGTTTTATCAGCTGGTGCTTGCTAATACACCGTTTTATGCAGAAATGGGAGGACAAGTGGGTGATTCGGGAATATTGAAATCAGATGCAGAAACCATCGAAGTCCTTGACACAAAAAAAGAAAACAACCTGGCCATTCACATCACCAAACAACTGCCTAAGGATGTAACCGATACATTTACAGCTGTCATTGATTTGAAAAAACGCAAAGCCACAGAAAGCAATCACTCAGCAACACACCTTTTGCACGAAGCTTTGCGCGAAGTTTTAGGAGCGCATGTAGAACAAAAGGGTTCTTTTGTCTCTCCGGAGAGTCTGAGATTCGACTTCTCGCATTATCAAAAACTAAGCACCGCAGAAATTCGTGCTATTGAACGTATAGCAAATCGTAAAATAAGAGAGAATCATGCACGCAACGAAATGAGGGAAACCCCGATAGCAGAAGCCCAAGCAATGGGTGCTATGGCTTTGTTCGGCGAGAAATACGGCGAAACGGTCAGGGTGATACAATTCGGCACTTCGACTGAGCTTTGTGGAGGAACGCATGTTGAGTCAACCGGACAAATCGGTATGGTGCGGATTACTTCAGAGAGTTCCATTGCAGCCGGCATTCGCCGTCTCGAAGCCATAACAGGAACAGCGGTAGAGAAAATGCTCGATGACCAACAGGATTTAATAGCAGAAGCAAAAGAAATACTGAACAATGTACCCGATATGGTTCATGCAATTCGCAAGCAAACCGAAGAAAATGCAGAATTAAAAAAACAACTCGATGCCTACAACCACGAAAAAATCATGCTGTTACGTGATGAGTTATTGAAAAATGCATCAGAAGTCAACGGAACAAAACTCGTTCAATACGAGGGAACGCTTTCCACAGATCAGGTAAAAACATTGGCATTTCAACTCAGAAATGTGCAAAACGTCAATTTATACTTTGTGGCCGGTTGTGTGCACGAAGGAAAACCGTCTTTGACTGTTTTGCTTAGTGACGATTTGGTTTTAAAAGGATTGAATGCAGTCAACATCGCCCGCGAGGCAGCAAAAGAAATACAGGGCGGCGGCGGCGGTCAACCGTTTTTTGCATCAGCAGGAGGAAAAAATGCCGCAGGAATTAAACAGGCAATTGAAAAGGCAATATCGTTTATTCAATAAATATAAAAGAGACACACTACAGTGCGTCTCTTTTATATTTACAACGAAATTATTGTATTAAAATTTATACCTTACCCCCAACGCAATACCTTCGTATCCAAAATATCTTTGGCCAACATAACTATTCATAATATTAAAAACAGGACGCCAGTCGAGTGACAATTGAATTGGAATATTGAAATTGTATTCAATACCCACCTGACCCAGTACACCTAAACCTAAAGTTTCACCGAAACCCACGGCACCACCGACACCGGCATACCAGTTAAATCCATCTGCCAATTCAGATAAATCCCACACCCATTGATAAGCTCCACTCAGGTAAACATTGCTGTGATTCCAGGGACCAAAGCCTAAATCAAGTTCTAATCTATTAGCACTTCCCAAGGCGTGTTGGTACGAAATTTCACCCCCATTACCAAAACGGATACCGATGGCGTTACCATCGACTTGTGCATTAGATACACTTGCGAACCCAATTACAAGGGCAGCAATAATAATCATTTTTCTCATAACCATTTAATTTTTAATTAATACTAGGATTTTAATTAATACTAGAAATAAAATTTTCAATCATGCCAATCTCCGTTTACTTTAATCAACTCAACCAACTTATCTACTGCTTCATCTTCGTTGATGTTGCGTTCTAAACATTCTTTTTTCTTATACAAACTCACTTTTCCTCGTCCCGCTCCCACATACCCATAGTCAGCATCAGCCATTTCGCCCGGACCGTTTACGATACAACCCATGATGGCAATTTTAAGTCCTTTCAGGTGAGAAGTTGATCCCTTGACACGTGCGATAACAGTCTGCAGATTAAACATAGTTCTACCGCAACTCGGACAAGAAATAAATTCTGTTTTACTCACCCTCACCCTACTCGCCTGCAAGATACCAAAGGCTACAGCATTCAATTCCTCAACAGATATAAGCGGTTTTGGTGATTTGTCATTTTGTAACTCCAGCATGATGCCGTCGCCGAAACCATCCAGCAATAAAGCACCAAAATCTGCCGCTGCACGGATTTGTAATTCCTGCAGATCCCGAACCGCATAACTGCCATACAAAACAACCGGTGATAACACATTATTATTTAGCAAGGTATGGAAGAAAGCGCGCATCTCACCTACTTTATTTTGATGAATTGCACCAAGCAAAATAACAATTCGGTCATCCTTTTTCAACAATGAAATGACAGCGTCGGTTAATTCAGCATAAGAAAGTCGCACAAAGATAACACTAGATTGGCTCTGAGCGATCAAATCCAATTGATTTGCTGAAAAAATCGGATAAACGGCTCCGGTTTGACTGTACACCTGTTCGTCTTTCAACAAATAATCAGGCACTGTCGTGAAGTTGCCGTCCCGATTCATAATCACAACCGGCACCTGATCTCCCCCTATATTCTCAACAGGATTTGTTTTCCTTCTGGTATACTCAAAAATTGAAAATCGAGGAAACTCTTGTGCATCAATTTGTTGATGATTTTCTTTTTGAATTATATAATCAACCAACTCTCGGGCAACCGGTATTTCCGCTTCAGGCTCTTCGCTAAGCGAAACACGTATCGTATCGCCGATGCCATCATGCAACAAAGTTCCGATACCAACCGCTGATTTGATACGACCATCTTCTCCGTCACCAGCCTCAGTCACACCCAGATGCAGCGGGTAATGCATATTGCGTTTTTCCATTTCAGCCACAAGCAACCGAACTGCATGTACCATGGATAAAGTGTTGGAAGCCTTCATTGAAATAACAACATCATGAAAATCTTCCTCCATAGAAACCTGCAGAAATTCCATGCACGACTCCACCATACCCCGTGGTGTATCCCCCCAACGGTTCATCATCCGTTCACTCAAAGAACCATGATTCACACCTATTCTGATAGCTGTTCCGTGTACTTTACAAATATCGAGTAATTGCTTAAAGCGAATTTTAATTTTCTCATATTCAGCCTGATATTCTTCGTCGGTATACTCCTCTGAATCCCTTCTGACCAGACCGATGAAATTGCCGGGGTTCACCCGTACCTTCTCGACATACAGGGCAGCCACATCAGCTGCATTGGCATTGAAATGAATATCAGCCACCAAAGGGACATCAAAACCTTTGAGACGAAGTTCGTGGTGAATGTTTTTTAAGTTTTCAGCTTCCATGACTCCCTGTGCGGTAAATCTCACAATTTCACCTCCGGCTTCTACAATACTGATACATTTATCAACTGAATTTTGAATATCATTGGTGTCGGTATTCGCCATTGATTGCACCCTGATTGGCTGATTTCCGCCAAGCGTCACGATTCCGACTTTGATGGTCTGCGTTTTTCTACGCGAATAATTAAATTGATTGTACATGTTTGATTTTCTAATATAGAACAAGTCGAAAGTGTATTGTGATTAATAATTTGCGATTAACATTCACTTTTAAATGAATAAACATTTTTGGCAAAAAAAAGTTGTCAGATTTCGTGAAATAATTTTGTAAAACCTCTTTTTTTAGAGCGTTTCAATTGTAGAGATATTGATTTTTTTCAAATAATGATTGATAAATAAATTGGGTTCTGTACGTTGTTTGAAAAAAGGTTCATTAAAGTCAAATAACACACCCCTTCCATCAATCACCACCCCAGGCACATCACCTTCATCAACAGGCATGTACTTTTCAGTTGGGGATGCTCGTTTCTCCATAATCCAATCGAACATGATACTCGGTTCATAAACAGCATAAACCACATAATCTTCGTTTATATTCCCATCACCTGAATACCATTCTTTTGTATTTCTGATTGCCGACTCGGTTACTTTTAACCCATTGTTGTATTGTCCGCCTATTAAATGCATTGGAATTTTCACCCGCATTTCCCAGTCTTCGGTATGCTCTTCTTCCAACAAATTGACCAAATCCAGCAACGCTGCAGCAAAAGTAGAACAACCGGCACCTTCGTTGTAATAGCGAGGCCAAAAAGCACCACCGTAAAAATCAGAAGGAGCATAATGTTCATTCATTTTTAAAGAATAATTATCAATGAAATCAATAATCCGCTTGGCTGCTTTTTCGCTTAGCAAATACTTGATAAATGCCAATTTATTTCTTTTGGCATATACATCTAATTTATGTGATATTTCTTTTGGTGACTCAATGCGACCTTGAAGCGGGGCACCAATAATCGCATAACCAACCCTTTGTCTGAAAACCAAATCCAATTTTTCTTTCAAACTTCCGGAAGTTTGTGCTATCAACAATGGTTTTGAAAGTAATGGTGTACTCAAACGTACCGAAACATGACCCAACAAATAATTATCTCGCTTGGTTATCGTCCTGACATATACATTTTTCATACTTTTATAGAGGGAGGCAGGACCTTCCCAATCAAGTGGAAACACAGTAGGCATCACATATATTGTAAGTTCGTGCAAGTTTGGATTTTCTTCATCAACTTTACCGAGCGAAAAAATCTTAATTTGCAACAAAAACAAACACCCAAACAAAGCAAAATACTTTAAAGTACTGATCATAAATACATCTAATTTATTAACTTCAACATGGGTTGTAAAAATAGATAAAATACCACAAACTAAATTGCTTCCCGAAAAATTTAACTTTTTAATGTTTGTTTCGACTAGTTTCAAGTACTGAAAATCTCTTCAATCAATAAAAAATGTTGAAAATTTGATTTTTACGATTCATTTAACTATTTTTGTGTGATATTTTTTAAAAAGATGACAAATCGATACGAAGAACTTATTAACGCATTTGAGAAAAAACTGCGAAAATTAATTTCGGAGTATCAATCATTACAGACTCAAAACAAAAAACTAAAGGCTGAATTGGATCAAAAACATGAAAATCTGATCACAGCCCACGGTGAAATTATAGAGCTGAGAAAAAAAAACGACCATTTATTTTTAGCCAATCAGTTAGGCGGATCCGGAGAAGGACGAGCAGAAGCGAAAAAACAGATTGACAAAATGGTGCGGGAAATTGATCAATGTTTGGCTCTCTTAGATGAATAGAGCATATGGACGACGATATTTTTACAATAAATGTACAAATTGGAGGCTTGCAGTTGCCCCTGCGCATTCCCCGTGGCGACGAGGAAATATACCGCAGAGCCGAAAAAATGGTTGTAAAATACACAGAGGAATACCATCGTATGTACAACCAACGTACTTATGAGGAAATTCTTAAACTGGTAGCCTATCAGTTGGCAGTAAAAATTTCAAAAAATGAACTGTCAGAAGATGTAACTCCGTTAGCAGACAAGATTAAACAACTTGATAAAGCTTTGGATGCTGTTTTAAATCAGGAATAAGTATATCGTTATTTGATCAATGAATCATTCCCGCATGTCATCATGAATATTCTCATGGGTGATGTGCGGTTTTTATTTATAAATATCACAAGACAATTTCATTTTTTTAATTTTCTATTTATCAATATAAATTCAAATAAATATGATGGTATATATTATTGTCGGATTGATAGCATTGATCGTAGGAGCCGGAGGAGTTTACTTCGTGCTTGCGGTCATTCATAAAAAGACAAAGCAAGATGCTTTGGCTGAAATAGAGTTACTCAAAAAAGATCAATTGATTGAGGTAAAAGGGAAATTCATTGCGCTGAAAGCAGAGCATGAACAACAAGTGCAGCAACGCAATGCAAAAATTCAGGAACGGGAAGTTCGATTGCAACAACGCGAAATGCAATTGAATCAAAAACAAGGTGATTTACAACGCAAAACAAATGAAGTAGACGTACTGAAAGATACTCACGAGCAACAACTGACTGTACTTGAAAAGAAAAAATCAGAATTAGATCACCTGACCCGACATGCGCAGGAACAGTTGGAAAATATTTCAGGTTTATCTGCTGATCAAGCCAAAGAGAAACTTGTTGAAGCCTTGAAAGATGAAGCCAAGACCAATGCCATGTCGTACATCAACGACATCATGGAAGAAGCTAAAATGACTGCCAACAAAGAGGCTAAAAGAGTTATTATCAACTCCATTCAAAGGGTTGCCACAGAAACTGCCATTGAAAACTCGGTGACAGTTTTCCATATCGATTCAGATGAAATTAAAGGCAGGATTATCGGTCGTGAGGGTCGCAACATACGAGCTTTGGAAGCTGCTACAGGTGTCGAAATTATTGTCGACGACACACCCGAAGCCATCGTGCTTTCAGCCTTCGATCCGGTGCGCCGGGAAATTGCACGTCTGTCGCTGCACCAGTTGGTAACCGACGGACGAATTCACCCTGCACGCATTGAGGAAGTTGTCAACAAGGTTAAAAAACAAGTGGAAGAAGAAATTGTGGAAATCGGAAAACGCACAACCATTGATTTGGGAGTACACGGACTGCATCCCGAACTGATTCGTTTGGTAGGTAAAATGAAATATCGCTCTTCGTACGGACAAAACTTATTGCAACATTCACGCGAAGTAGCCAATCTCTGTGCTACCATGGCTTCGGAACTTGGCTTAAATCCCAAAACTGCCAAACGTGCCGGTCTGCTGCATGATATTGGAAAAGTGCCCGACGACGAACCGGAATTACCGCATGCAATTTTAGGGATGCGACTCGCTGAAAAATACAAAGAAAAACCCAATATTTGCAATGCCATCGGCTCTCACCACGACGAAGTGGAAATGGAAACTTTGATTGCGCCAATCGTACAGGTTTGTGACGCCATCTCCGGAGCACGTCCGGGTGCCCGCCGTGAAATTGTAGAAGCGTATATCAAACGATTGAAAGATCTTGAAAATCTCGCTGCACAATATCCGGGTGTTGTAAAAACTTACGCCATTCAGGCTGGTCGCGAATTACGTGTAATCGTGGGAGCTGATAAGATTGATGATAAAGAAACTGAATTGCTATCGTTCGATATCGCCAAAAAGATCCAGGACGAAATGACTTATCCGGGACAAGTAAAAATTACTGTAATTCGGGAAACCAGAGCGGTAAGTTACGCAAAATAAAAAGCTGAAATCATTCAGTTATTTAATATTAATGGCATTGATGTTCAATTGAAATTTCAGATTGAACATTGATGCTGTTTTTATTTACTTAAATACATGTTTTGCTGAAAATTTGCATGTATTTTTGTTGTCAATATTAAATATAAAAACATGAGAACAAAATCGCTTTTATCAACCAAGTTATTGGTGTGCATCCTTTGCATCTCATTTTCCTGTCAGGCCAGGGACAAATCAAACAGTCAGGCACCTGATCAAAAGAAGCCTTTGTCATATTTCAATATTTACAAAGGGAATACCCATGCACACACAATCTTTACATGGACTCACGGTGCTCATCGCGAGAAAAGCATGGGAAAGCTTGTGGATCCAACTGAATTTCACCCTGATTTCATTGTTCCCGGAAAAACAGATTGGAGAGATCATCAATCAATCAGTTTGAATCCTGACGAGTATAAAAATCTGCAAGCATTACCGGATAATCATTTTCAACTTGCGATGGATAACGGATATGATTTTTATGCAATTACCGATCACAGTCAGGAACCCACCATGCAACCTGTTTCTGTCGATAATCCCGTTTGGAAATACACGCAAAAGGCTGCCGACAAATACAATCAAAACGGAAAGTTTGTTGCCTTGGCAGGTTATGAATATAGTCGTAATACAGACGAAGGTGGTGGAAACGGTCACATCAACGTAATTAATTCTGCTGAATATGTCAATGCAGATTATGGCCAGCGTGGCCCCGTTCCCGCATGGCCGGAAGCAAACTGGACTATTCCACACTTTTACAATTGGGTCAAAACAGCCAAAGCACATCAGAACAAAGGCAGTGTAGTTGTTGGATTTAACCATCCAGGAGCTAAACAGTATAATGACTGGGATCATATAGATGATGAAATTGTGAAACTAATCAGCACATTTGAAATTCACAGCAATCACAAAAATCCACGTTGGGAGGCTTATATCAGAGCCTTGAATAAAGGATGGAAAGTCTCACCAATTGGAGTGCTCGACAACCACAGCATCAATGTACTTTCAAACGAAAATCGTTTTCCTCCAACATTGGTTTTGGCTCCCGAGCTCACCAGAGAAGCAATTACGCAAGCGATGAAAGCAAGACGGACCTATGCATCCTGGATCAAAGGAGTTGAACTGAAATATGCTGTGAATGGCAATATCATGGGCTCTACCATCAAAAAATCGAAAAAATACAAGTTCGACATTGTACTCAATACGAATCCTGCAAACCCATCAGATTGCATAAAACGCATTCAAATTCTCAAAAATGATCCTGAGGGCAAAGATGATCTGGTTGTAGTAGAAGAAATCTCATTTGACAACAATGAATCTGCAATCAACTGGAAACCTGTCATCAAAAACTCAGATGCCAAATTCTTTTTAATACGGGTGTTTCATGAAAGTGATAAAGATAAAGCGGGTCAATTCAAAAAACATGGCTCAACAATTTCAGCTCCTGTTTGGATATTCTCAAGGGGAAAGTGGAAAAACACAAAAGTATGAAGTCTTATCATCGCTCCGTTTAAATACTAAATCACTGTTCAAAATCCGTTGTTCAAGAATTGAAATCTGTCATTCAATTATCTTGATTTGCTTTTACATTAAATTCAATATACTTTTGTACTCACAAAAGAACGAATTAGTATGGTTTCAGTAAAAATTCAAATAAACAAAAAACATCCAAAATGAATCCTCTCATCAGTTGCTACACCTGAAGAAAAAAGACAAAGAATACGGCAAAATGATGAAAAACTACAAAAAGGACATGAAAAAAGCAGCCATCATTTATCACAGCAAGCGAGGCACAACGCAAAAATATGCTGTAGAAATTGCTTTTTACCTGAAAAAGAACGGAATTGAATCGAAGGTAACATCGGTTCAAAAGTTTAATAGCAAGGATATTGCAGATGTTGATTACATCTTTTTTGGATGCTGGACAAGCGGTCTCTTTTTCATTTTACAACATCCTGAAAAAGAATGGATTCAATTTGCCAAATCGCTTCCTCAAAATTTAACGAGCAAAATAGCCTTGTTTACTACTTACAAAATACGAACAGGCAGCATGTTTCGGAATATGAAGAAATTTCTTCAAGGTAAAACTCAGGATGCTTCGTTATTTCTTCAATCTCGAAATGGAGAACTGTCCGATAATAATACGAATTTAATCGATAAATTTATAGAATAGTCTGAATAATAATTACTTTTATATCTGTTAAACATTAAAAACACTACCATGCAACCCATTACTCAACAGCAAATTAATCGCTTCGTAGCTGGTAAAACTATCGCTATAGCAGGCGCATCCCGCAATGAGAAAAGTTTCAGCGCCGAGGTGGCAAAACATCTTAATGAGTTAAACTACAAATTGTGGTTTGTAAATCCGAACTACGAAACAGACGAACCCCAAAACTCGAAAGTTCAATCCATCTCAAAATTGTCCGGAAATTGGTCGTTAAGAAAAACACAGTTATCATCATCGAACACAACGCCGATATTCTGAAGCGTGCCGATTGGATTATTGAACTTGGTCCCGAAGGTGGTAAAGCCGGCGGATGGATAATTGCCGAAGGTACACCGACTGAAATTAAAAATAATTCGGAGAGTATTACGGGAAAGTATTTGTAAAAGATCAAAAGGATTGCCCCGTTTTTTGGAGCAATCCTTCTTTATTTACAGCTTTTTACCAATATAAAAAACATATCCGTAATACGCTTTGTACTGCTGATACATTTTTTCTTCATGGTTCAGGTTGTCTAACAACTCTTTTGCTGTTGGGTTGTCTGGATATTTTTTCCTGAAAGCTTTTTGAGCTTCTACTTGCGGTTTGTAAAAAATGTCTGTCCAGCAATATTCCGGCAAACAAAAAACAGCTACCGGAATATATCCTGCTTTTTGCAACTGAGCTACCTTGACCGGAATAGTGTCGATTTCGGGATAAGCTTCGTTCCAAAAATCGTTGATTTCGGCAGGACGTTCGTCGGTAAACCACGAAGCTTCGGTTACGGCAATGTATCCACCTTTTTTCAGGTAGTTACGCCATTCGTTTACGCCACGTTCAAAGCCAACATTGTAGATTGCACCTTCCGACCAGATAAGGTCGAACGATTCCGGTTCAAACGGAAGTTCGTCCATCGATCCTACAACTCCTTTAACTCTGTGATGTAAATTTAAGTTGGCAGCATTTTCGTTGAAACGATCTATAAAACCGGGAAACAAATCCAGTCCTATCACTTTTCCGGTAGTATGTTGTGCGAGTGTCATTGTTTGTCCGCCCGTGCCACACCCCAAATCGACAATTACAGATTCGTCGTTGAGATTATCGATAAAACTCAGTGCTTTAAGGGTCATTTCAGGACTTCCCGGACCTTGACGTTCAATAAGTGAAAAATATTCGCAGATTAAATTAAAATCAAATTCGTGAATGTTTTGATATTCGTTACTCATGATGGTAAAGTATTATAAGTTAAAACTTTGCAAAAATACGCATAGTTTCAACTTTATTATTATTATTTTATAAAATATGATGAATTGCTCAGACAAGAATATGCCTGAGAAAACGAGGGGATAATCATAGTTGCAAATGCAGCAATGATTATTTACTTTACCAAATCCGAAATTAAATTAAACATCCAATGGTTTTAGAGACTGCAAATGTATAAAAAAGTAATTAAATAGGCATCATAATATTTTATTTAACCAGAATTTCATCTGTGAAATGTTGTTTTTTTTTCTGGCCATAGATATCAACTGGAAACTTTGGGGTGTATTCTGGGGCGTATTCATTTCCGAAACTTCAGTAGGATTATTTACCTTGTGGTTATTCTAAAGAGGGAAATGGAAAAACGTCATAGTATAATAGTATTAACGCTTAAAGTCAAGCGTTGTAAGCACGGGGAAGTGATCAGAAGGCATTCGTGCCTCTGAACTTTTCAAAGATACTTCTTTTGGGAAGTTAGCCGACCTGACAACCGAATCTTCATTAATATTACTTCGATATGAATCAGTGAGCACACCATACCTCAGTGCTTTAAAATGTTCTGAAACGAAAATATGGTCGATGCGTTTATCGGTTATCAGGTTAGGATTGAAGTTATTGAATGTCCCATTAAGCGCATATTTAATCCCTGCAAGATCATAAACATCTTTCACTATCCCGGAAGAATTGAGCAAAAGATAAGCTTCATTATGCTGATCGACATTAAAATCTCCCATCAGAATCACAGGATCCTTTCCACACATTGATTTTATGCGTTCCAGTACGAGTTTTGTACTCTCTGATCTTGCTACGACACCAATATGATCCATATGTAAGTTAAATAGCCAAAAACTTTTCCCACCCGCTTTCATTTCAAACTTCCCCCAGGTACAAATACGGGGAAGCGCCGCATCCCAACCTTTATTCGGTCGGTCAGTGACTTGCGACATCCAGAAATGACCCGACTCCAGCAGCATAAATTTACTTTTCTTGTACATTATCGGAGAATACTCGCCTTTTTCTTTCCCGTCATCGCGACCTATACCAATATAATCATATTCAGGCATTGCATTCAGCATATCATCGAGCTGACTTTTAAATACCTCCTGACTACCGAAAATATCAAAATCATGAAATTGAATTAACTGAGTGACAACCGGACATCTTTGTTTCCAACCGTTCCCTCTGGTAACATCTCCCGCATTGGCATTGCGGATATTATAGGTTGCTACATGTATCTGCTGTGCATTTATTATCAATGCATTACAATACATCGCCAATAAAATCATTAAAATCTTGTGTTTCATCTGTATTATTCAGTTTAATTTTCAAACAAAAGTAATCATTTTTGCCTAAATGCTCACTGTTCAGGGAATCAATGAAATATTTACTATCTTTGCAAACGAAATTCGTTGAGCGATATGAGTTTCATCAATAGTTACAGGATGTATTTTGATCCAAAACTATTGACTTTCAAATCGGGGCTGTTTGGTTTTGACAGCAGGTAGAAAGGGTATGTAAGCATGTCGAGCGGGGTGAAAACGGCTCGTAAATCACGGTTCACAAAATCATAACTGGCGAAAATAACTACGCTCTTGCTGCTTAATCGAATCAAGTAGATTAGGCTTAATTCCGGCACTAGGTGCTGGAACGGGACATCCTCCAGAAGCCGTCGCTCCGAGGCAGACGAAATGAGGGTGCAGCTAAATCGGGGATAGTCGCACTTAGCCCTGGAAGTGTGATGAAATAAAAGGGATAAGGCGCGGATTGGTGGCTTCGGTCTTGCCCACGCACGAAAACCTAAGCGAAGATAAACATGTAGAAAGCGTATTATTTCCTTGTTTGGACGAGGGTTCGACTCCCTCCAGCTCCACTGAAAACCATTTTAATTTAGAGTAAAAGCCTTCAAAATCAATGATTTGCAGGCTTTTTATTTTTACCGTTGATGGTAATCGAATGCCGGTTCATATATGCTGGAGCTGTAATATCTACACCATAAATCAAATCATAAGCAGGAGACAAACGCCATAAGCCATCAGGAGTCATGCAGAAACTAAAATTTTTAGTATGGTCATCTACATTACGAGCAAGCACATTAAATACCATCCGAAGAAATTGTTGACGGCTGTCCTCGTACGGTAAATTAAGTCTGCGAATTATGGCAAACAAATCCTCATAACTGTCACTTCCGGGAGACATGGCAGCTAATGTTTGTGTATGTATCCGGTCATTACCGATCCGGTCAAACCGACGGGTAAGAAAATGGGTAACATTTCCGTATGAACGTAATTCGGACGGCATCATCTTTATCACCCATCCAGAGAATATGTTTCTTGCTACGAGGGGAATTGATGGACATTGTTAGAGGCGCAATATCCAGCCCTTTGTCTAAGAATTCCGATTCATATTCAAAAGTTGTTTCTTAAATAATGTACGTGGACTTTCAGGTAATTCAGGCAACAGTTTCTCAATCTCTTCAAGGCTATCAATAGCTCGTAGTAATTTGATAAACGAAGCTAACGTAACACCGGTAGAAGAACCGTTCTCTAAAGAACTAATTGTAAATACGCTCAAACCAGATCTTTCTGCTACTTCCTTTTGGGTATATCCCATCCTTTTACGATAGTCACTGTATCGTTTTCCCAACTGTCGGATAATATCGCTACCCGATTGTTCATATAGTTCATGATACATAGCCAGTAATATTTTTTTCAAATATAGATATATCTATAATAAAAACCAAATATATTATATTATTATAGATTTATCTATAGTAATATAATCAATGATTCTTTGAGAAAGGCAATCAAATAATAACAAAAAAGGCAAGAGTCGATATGTAGTTTCCCTACAAATTCTCATCAATCATCGAAATCTTTTGTTCGATTAACTTGGCTTCTTCTTTCAACGCATCAATTTTGCGTATCATATCGTTAATCAAACCACTTCCTTTTTTGTTGGATGAGGTGAGAAAGCCAACATTGTTTTCATAGGTAGCAATTTCCGATTTCAAATGCTCATAAGCCCGCACCAACCTTTCGCGCTCGCGGTATAGTTTGTTTTCGCCTTTGCCCGACATATCCTTCAGGTTCGATTTGAAAGTATCGAGTCGTCGTTGATTGGTATCTACATTCAGTTTTTCAAACATTTTATCAACCGCAACACGGTATTCCTTGTAAATCTTATCCTTCTCTTTGAAAGGAACATGACCCACATCGTTCCATGCTGAAATGTATTCCCTTAAAGTAGCCAAAACCTCCTCTGGTTTTTTATCGGTAACCGCATCCAAACCATTTATTTGAGCGATAAGTTCGAGTTTCTTCGCTAAATTCTCACCTTCAGCACCTCGCTGACTTGATGTACTCTTTTGCTTTTGTTCGAAGAAGAAGTCGCAAGCAGAGATGAAGCGTTTCCAAATTTCATCCGAATATTTCTTCGGAACCGGACCGATTGATTTCCATTCCTTTTGCAACTGAATGAGTTTATTCGATGTTTCTTTCCAATCGGTGCTGTCTTTCAACAGTTCAGCCTGTTCGCACAGGGCTTTTTTCTTTTCCAGATTATCTGATAAGAGATTTTTCGAAGCTTTGTAAAATTCAGCTTTGGCATTGAAGAAAGCATCGCAGGCAGCACGGTAACGATCGAAAATTTTGTGATTCATTTTGCGTGGAGCAAAACCAATCGAACGCCACTCTTCCTGCCAAGCAATAATCGTCTTAGTCGCCTCATCCCAAGCCTTATAGGCATTCAGAGATGCATACTCAAAAGCTTCAACTTTCTCACAAAGTGCCGTTTTGGCATTCAGATTATCTTCTTCAATCTTTCTGATATCATCAAAGTGACCCTGGTGTTTTTTGTTGATTATAGAAGAAGCTGCCTTGAAGCGATTCCAAATTTCCTCCCTGATTTCACGAGATACAGGTCCTATTTCGTGCCATTCCTCGTGCAGTTTTTGTAGCTGATGAAAGGCAGAAACCACATCCTCTTCGGATGTCAGTCGCTCGGCAACTTCACAAATATTCGTTTTGGCTTCGAGGTTTTTCTTGAAATCATATTCCCGCAGTTCATTATTGATTTTAATCAAATCCCAAAATGATTCCTGATAAGTTGTATAGGTTTTCCACAACTCATTGGCATGAGCCTGAGGAACCTGCCCGATGGATTTCCACTTTTTCTGGAGTTCTCTGAATTCATTGATGTTCGACGACACATCATCATTACTTTCAACCAAAATTTTCATCCGGTCTAAAATGTGTTGCTTTTGAATTAAATTTTGTTCTCTATCTGCTTCAATTTTAGCAACCAAGACCGCTTTTCTTGATTTATAATCATGCAACAAAGTTTTGAAATCCTCATCCAACCCATCCTTGATGGGCATAAAATTAATTTCTTCTCCGCCCTCTTCGAGAAATAATTTTTTATTCTCCTCATTTTCAGCTTTCACTTTTTTATAGAAAAGCTGTTTGATGTGTTCCACTTGCTCTTTGATATCATCAATTTCATTGGAAAGCAATTGCTTCAGAAAAGCAACCAATTCCGTACGCGACAAAGCATTCAAATCGATAGGAGTTTCAACAACGGATTCAACGACAGGAATTGGTGTTTCTTCAACCGAAACAATAATTGCAATTGGTGATTCATCAACAGATTCAACAATCGGAATTGGTGTATCATCAACAGATTCAATAATTGGAATTTGTGTTTCAGAATTTTCAATTGCCTCGTTTTGAACGATTTCAGCATCCTTGTTTAACTCAAGTGGGTCCATTTTCAAAGTGTTTGGATGAAAGTATTTTTGTTTCAATACTTTCAAATTGGTTTTGTGAAATTTTTAACTTTACAAAAATAGGAATTTTTTTAAATAAATTTGTGTTTTATTAAAAAAACAGCTTTTAATCACTGATATTATGCCCCATTTTTATTTTTTTAGTCTCCATATAAAATTTGTTGTGGGGATTTGGTTTAATTATAAGTGGTACATTTTCGACGATGGTCAGGTTAAAAGATTCCAAACCGATACGTTTCACAGGATTATTACTCATCAACCTAATTTTGGACACACCCAAACTTCTGAGTATTTGAGCACCAACCCCATAATCACGCTCATCGGCATTAAAACCAAGATGCAAATTGGCATCGACCGTATCCATGCCCTCTTCCTGCAGTTTATAAGCTTTAATTTTATTCATCAGGCCGATGCCTCTGCCTTCCTGATTCATATAAACAACAACGCCCTTTCCTTCTTTTTCGATTTTCAGCATGGCCTGATGCAGTTGTTCACCACACTCGCAACGTTGCGAGCCGAATATATCGCCGGTCATGCAAGATGAATGCATCCTGACCAAAATAGCTTCATCTTGTTCCCAGGTTCCTTTAATCAATGCTATATGCTCCATGCCATTAGAAATCTGTCGGAAAGGAATGAGTCTGAAATTACCGTAGGCCGTTGGCATGTTGACTTCCACCCCTTTTTCAACCAATGATTCTGATTTAATGCGATAGGCAATTAAATCGGCAATACTTACAACTTTCAGATTAAATTTCTTAGCTAATTTCAGCAATTGAGGCAAACGAGCCATCGAACCATCCTCATTCATGATTTCGATTAATGCTCCTGCAGGATACAAGCCGGCCATGCGGGCAAGATCAACAGCTGCTTCGGTATGTCCGGCACGGCGAATAACTCCCCGGGTTCTGGCCCGAAGCGGAAATATGTGACCCGGACGACCAAAAGTTTCAGGTTTAGAACTCTTATCACAAAGAGCCAGAAAGGTAGCCGCTCTATCACTAGCTGAAACACCGGTTGTACAACCTTCCAATTTATCGATACTTACCGTAAAAGGGGTCGAGTGAATGGATGTATTGTTGGAAACCTGCATTTCCAGATCCAGTTCGGCACATCGCTCTTCAGTCAGCGGCGCACAAAGCAATCCACGACCGTTTGTAATCATAAAGTTGACAATTTCCGGTGTCATTTTTTCTGCTGCACAAACAAAATCACCCTCATTTTCACGATCTTCATCGTCAACAACAATTAAAATTTTACCATCCTTGATGTCTTGAATACCTTCTTCGATTGTATTTAAAAATTTCTTCATATAATTATGTTAATTTGATTCATCAGCATCATCAACTGAGATTCTGAGAAATTGATATATTTTAATTTTGATAGTACGCATAAATTTGATATAAACTTCGCGATTGAATAACGAAGCATCGACCGCAGCTTTGTAGGTCAGGAAAATACCAACCGGCAATAAAACAGCTGTACTGAGCCACATTCCCTGATAAGCTTCCCAAATACCTTCGCGCGCCATTTTGTAACCGGTTAAATCGATGATGTAATACACCACAAACATCAATACCGATATTACAACGGGAAAACCGAAACCTCCCTTGCGAACGATGGCGCCCAAAGGTGCTCCGATAAAAAAGAAAATCAGGCAGGCGAATGATAGCGCAAATTTACGGTGCCATTCGCTGCTGTGTCGGTTTAAATACATGATTGGCTCACCCAGCAACAACTTGTTGTATTGTATATGATCCAACATGCTTTGTGCCCGACCAACACTACCCGAGGCAGCAAGTTCCATTTCATAATTATCGAGATGCAAGAATGCAGAGTCGGGATTATAGCGCGTCAGGTCAACCGCTTTATCCACTTCAAAATCAAGTACAGGCTCATATGATCCTATGAAATACCTGCCTTGCAGGATTTCTCTCACCTGTTCATTGCTACGAATTTCTATGATTTGCTTCACCGAGTCGATGGAATGCGAAAGTGCTGCAATATTTTTGCTGATATGCTGATCTTGTAATAGCGATTCATCATATCGATTAAAATCGGAATCGAAATCGTATAGAAGTTCTTTGTATGTAAACGTTTCTCGGCGATACGGAATATTGTTGGCAGTGCTCATTTTTTGCTTTTTCAGGTTCTCAAAACTCTCGCCATGATACAAAGTAAGCAACAGGAACTTTTTATCTCCCGTAAGTTGTATTCTTCCGGAATCGGCTACCAGCACGGCAGCATTGTTAAAACCTGCAGAGAAATCATAGATCATCATGTCTTTCAACAAACCCTTTTCCTTTGAACGCACATACAAATTAACCCCATTGATGCCGGAATAAAACTCTCCGACCGGAATATCCAATTCAGGTGATTTATGCCGGATAGAAAACAGCAGGGTGTACATATTCTTCTGCGTGATAGGCAGCACATTGTTTGAAAAATAAAATGCACCAATTACCACAAAAACAATAAAAATAATGAGGGGGCGGATGATTCGGAACAAAGAAATACCGGCCGACTTCATGGCGGTAAGTTCGAAATTCTCACCCAGGTTACCAAAAGTCATCAAAGAAGCCAATAACAAAGCGAGTGGTAAAGCCAAAGGAACCAGGGTGGTTATCGCATAGAGAAAAAACTCTGCCAATACATCCCATCCAATCCCCTTCCCCACCAAATCGGCAAAATGCTTCCACAAAAACTGCATCAACAAAATAAAGATGACAATTAAGAAAGTCATCACAAATAATGTGAGGAAGCGTTTAAAGACGTACGAATCTATCTTTTTAATGAAAGACATGCGGTTTTGATTTGAACCCGCAAATTTACTTTAAATTGTTTGATTATCAAAGTGAATGCGCTTGCCCGTTGATAAAAGATTTGGACAAAACAAGCTTTTCAAAAATCTTTTCAAACAATTGGCGATAAAGAAAGTTTTATTACTTTTGTTTTCAAAGAATTAACGAATATGAAAAGAATAATTTCTACTCCTAATGCCCCTGCTGCAGTCGGCCCGTATAGTCAGGCTGTTGAAGCAAACGGCACCTTGTATGTATCCGGTCAATTGCCCATCAATCCGGCAGTTGGCAAAATTGAAGCAACCGACATTACAGCGCAAACCGATCAGGTAATGAAAAATGTCAGTGCAATATTAAATGCAGCGGGATATACCCTGCAAGATATCGTCAAAAACACCGTATTCTTGTCAGACATAGGCAATTTCGCTGCGATGAATGAGGTGTATAAAAAGTATTTTGTATCCGATTACCCTGCCCGTGCAGCCTTTGCTGTCAAAGACTTACCGCTCGGCGCCCTGGTTGAAATGGAGAGCATTGCCGTGAAATCTTAAATTAAGACACTTTAAGAATATATTGAATTAATTACGATGGTTGATAGGAAAATTAATTTTACTTTTACGCGGAATTAAAAAATTTCATCAACCTAAAAACATTTAAAATTATGTCTGTAAACAAAGTTATTTTAGTGGGGCATGTAGGTAAAGACCCCGAAGTACGTTACCTCGACAAAAACGTAGCAGTTGCCAATTTCACGTTAGCAACAACCGAAAAAGGATTCACCATGCAAAATGGCACACAGGTGCCTGACCGTACCGAATGGCACAATATTGTTGCCTGGAGAGGTCTGGCCGAAATCTCTGAGAAGTACATCCGCAAAGGTTCTCAATTGTATATTGAAGGAAAAATTCAAACCCGTTCGTGGGAAAAAGATGGTATCAAAAGATACACCACCGAAATTTATGTTGAAAATCTGCAGTTGTTAGGAAGAAAACAAGATAGCGGTGATGCGCATGCTACTGCTGCTCCGGCCGCTCAGGCTCCTCAGTCAGAAGCAGAAACACCGCCTGTAAACGAAGAAGAAAGCGGTTTGCCGTTCTAAAAGAGCTAAAAGCTAAGAACTAAAAGCGAAGAGCTGGAAGAGCGAAGAGCGAAAAGCGAAAAGCTGAAAGATAAGTTGAATACAATTAGCTTTTAGTTTTTATCTTTTTTTCGCACTTCGCTCTTCGCTCTTCCAGCTCTTCGCTTTTAGTTCTTAGCTTTTAGCT
>JAUSNQ010000095.1 GCA_030655595.1 Paludibacter sp. | reverse complement strand
GCACGCAACAATTAGTGCTGATCCATTGGTGCCGTTGACATTTGGAGCGTGGTGCGACAGGGAGTATGGTTTTGATTATGATGAAGTGAGGGCGCACAAAGGACTGGCCTGGTTTCCTGTCCTCAACGATTTGAATGAAATCGAGTGGATGTCAAATCAGAACTACGAGGAAAGCAAATTGATAGAAAAGTCGCCCCGGATTTATACTGAATTTGGAATTATACCCGGAAAATCCATTTATGCTCAATTTGAAGCAGATCATGCAAAATTCGATTTTGTACCCAAACCGTATCTGGTTGAAAATCTTTGGCTCGACTTTGTGCCTTGATTCGTAAACATGTGTTCAAATGCCGGTTACTTAGTCAATACTTTGATGCAAAAGTGAAATAATATCCTTAACTTTGCGCCCATTCAAAGCAATAATCATTTTCTTATAACGTTCTATAGGATAATTGCATCAAACATGGTTAAAAGACTCTTTCTTCTCATATTTCTACTTTCAACTCTGACTGGTATCTCAGCTCAGGGAAATTTAACAGATTTAGATTATAAAGTTTTTCGTTTCGGATTTGCTCTTGGGACTAACTACATGGATTTAGGCATTGAGCATAGTGAACTTGTGCAGGACGGGAAAATTTATTATGCTGAAGTTGCTGATTTAGTGCCCGGATTTACAGTCGGACTGATAACCGATCTTCGGTTACACCGCTATTTCAACCTTCGGGTTACACCTTCATTGTTGTTAGGAGAACGAAACTTGCATTTTAAAACTTACGATACTTCAATTGGAATATTAGAAGATGATAAAGTCGTGAATATTTTCTCTCTGCCAATTGATATTCCTGTATATTTGCGATATAGTGCTGAACGATACGGCAATTTCAGACCTTATGTTCAGGTTGGTGTAGGGACTTATTTTGATTTGGGAAGGGATGAGCAAACAGACGTGACTTTGAAGCTTTCGGATTATTATTTCAGTGCAGGTGTCGGTTGTGATTTGTATTTCAAGTTCTTTAAACTGTCGCCAGAACTGAAATTTAATTTGGGACAAACGAATATTCTATCTCCGAAATTTCCAACCGATGGTACCACCGCAAATTTGAAATATACCAATGCTATATCTAAGTTGTTTTCACGTGTGTTCGTTTTCTCCTTCAACATCGAGTAGTTTAAATCATATGATGAATTTTTTTAAAAAATATTTCGCATACTTAATTGCTTTGTCTTTTATTTTTGTCTTTTTTTCCTGTGAAGATGATTTTCAAGCTGATGCATCTGGAAATGTGTTGGTATTTTCGAATGATACGCTTACTTTTGATACGGTGTTTACCAAAATAGGAAGCGCAACTTCGAAAATTCTTGTTTATAATAAACGTAGCAGTTCTCTATCAATCAGCAATATCAGACTTGCCGGAGGTTCCGGTTCTACTTTCAGAATCAATGTTGGGAGAATCAGTTCAACAAATGCTTTTGAGAATATTGTAATCCGAGGAAAGGATTCATTGTATATTTTTGTTGAGGTCAACCTCAACCCCAACGATGTAAATACACCGGTTTTGGTTCAGGATTCAATCATGTTCACTGTTGATAATAAAATGCAGCGGGTATTGCTTGAAGCTTATGGTCAGGATGTTGAGGTGTTCAGAGGAAAAGTGATAACTACAGATACAATCCTGAGTGCCAACAAGCCTTATCTGGTATATGATTCTTTGAGAGTAAACCCTGATGTTACGCTCACATTACCTGAAGGCACTGTCGTTTATTTTCATCACAATGCAAACTTGCTAGTTTATGGCAATCTGCGTGCTACTGGAACATTCGATCATCCAATTGTCATGCGGGGCGATCGCTTGGATAAGATTCAGTTCCCTAAACTTATAGATTTACCCCCTATTCCGTACAAATACGTTTCTGGTCAGTGGGGTGGGGTGTATTTGTTGTCAAAAACCGGCAATCATCTCTTGAATCATGTTCATATGAGTAGTGGGTATGTCGGACTTTATTTTTACAATGAAGACAGAAGCTATAAACCGTCCTTGGAAATTAACAATAGCCGGATTCACAATTTTTTGTTGTATAATCTGGTCGCTGTGAACGGAGATTTGCTCGTTACAAACTCAGAGATCAGTAATTCGGGCAGTTATACCGTCTATTTGAATGGAGGCAAACATGCTTTTTATCATTGCACCATTACCAATTATTTTAATAATAATCGTGCTCAGCCAATTAGCAGAGATGCAAATCCGGCTGTTATGCTGATGGATTTAAACAAACCACTTCCGATGGAAACGATTTTCAAAAATTGTATCATCTCTGGAAGTGCAGGAAATGAATTTACACTTGCTAGCAAGTTTCAACAACAATATCGGGGAGATATTCAACATTCATACATCAGAAAACCGAAAGCGTCTGACTTGCCATTATTTTCAGATATTCGGTGGTCTCAACAAACTGATACAATTATTTTTAAGAATATAAAGTTCAATTATGAGAAGAATCAATACTTCGACTTTACTCCTGATTCTATCTCGCCTGCACGTGGATTAGCAAATCCTGTTATTGCTGCACAATACCCACTTGATTTGAGTGGTAAAAGCCGTCTCGAAGACGGAGAGCCTGATGCAGGAGCTTACGAGTGGTATCCGACTACTATTCAATAAGTAAAAATTACTACTCAATAAGTAAAATCCGGATAATATTTACGTATTGCTGTATTTTGAATGTCAGGTTATAGGGGTATTTTATATCTTTGCAGTGACTTAACCTAAAAAAAACAGTATGAGAATTTTATTGTTACTTAGTTTTACTTGTATTTGCTTTCACTTGATTCTATCACAAGAAAGAGGGAAGCAGCCATTTAGGGTGATGTGCTACAATGTCGAAAATTATTTCGATTGCGTGGATGATTCTTTGACTAAGGATGAAGAGTATTTGCCCGGCGGCATGCGTGGATGGAATTATAACCGATACATCGAAAAACAGGCTAATATCGCCCGTGTTATCGCAGCGGTGGGAGGATGGGATCCTCCGGTTTTAGTTGGGATATGTGAGGTGGAAAGTCGCAAGGCATTGGTTGACCTGACCCGCTACAGTACCCTGAAGAATTTAAGGTATAAGTTTGTACATCATGAGTCACCGGATGCAAGGGGTGTGGATGTTGCATTGTTATATCAACCTGATTACTTTGCGGTTTTACATGATGAACCAATACGAATATTTTTTCCGGATGCCTCAAAAAGCACTACGAGGGATATCTTGTATGTGCAGGGAAAAGTCCATACAGGAGATACTTTGCATGTGTTTGTTTGTCATTTTCCTTCCAGATTAGGAGGAGAGCTTGAATCGGCCAACAAAAGGAATCAAGTGGCTATGATTCTCAGACAACAAGTGGATGGTGTTTTTTTATCGAACGAACAGGCGAACATCATCATCATGGGTGATTTTAATGATTATCCTGATAATGAAAGTATGCTTGAAATTTTAAAGGCAATTCCTCCGGAAGATGTGTTGCAGAGTTCAACTTTATATAATATTATGTTCCCGTTGCATCGTTCGGGAAAAGGGACGCATAAACACGGTGGAGATTGGGGCGTTTTAGATCAAATTATTGTATCGGGGAACTTGTTAAATGAAAAATCAAAATTTCATACCCGCATCGAAGATGTGCATATTTTTGATGCTGACTTTTTGTTAGCAGATGATTTGAAGTATTTGGGTAAGCAACCTTTCAGAACGTATATAGGCATGAAATACAACGGAGGTTTCTCCGATCATTTACCTATCTATCTTGATTTTTATATTATTGATTTTTAAGTTAAAAATTTTATTTACTTTTGCTCATTGCTAATTCAAGATAATATTGTTTATGAAAAAATCTTCAATTACCGGAACTTTTTTACAATTTTCAATTCTGGTCTTTTTTATTTCTTGTGAACCGGCATATGACCCTGAATTACTGCCTGTTTTAACTACTTCAGAAATAATACATCTTGGGCCTTATTCTGCAAATTCAGGAGGAATTATAAGTTCTGATGGAGGTTATAGTGTTAAGAGAAGAGGTGTTTGTTGGAGTTCAAATCCTAATCCTACCATAAACGATAAAATTTCTATCGATGGCAGAGGAATGGGATCTTTTCAGTCTTCAATTACTAATCTTGTTGAAGGAGAAACTTATTTTATACGTGCTTATGCAACAAATAGTATTGGTACTGCATACGGTCAGGAAATTGTTTTCAATACCATTTCTCATTTTAATTCGGATTTGCTATACGGATCAGTTACAGACATAGATGGTAACACATATAAAACGATTACAATTGGATCTCAAACTTGGATGGCAGAGAATTTAAGAACAACAAAATACAGGAATGGCCATATAATCGGATATAATGATACGATAAATAGAAAAGGAAAACAATGGATATATGATGACCAAATGATTCGTGATTTGAATACATTTGGAAGATTATATACCTGGTATGCTGTTAATGACAACCGCAATATTGCTCCTGTTGGATGGAGAGTGCCAAACATGGATGATTGGTCGGCATTAAAACAATTTTTGATTAACAATGGTTTTAATTACGATAAAAGTATGATTGATAATAAAATTGCCAAATCAGTTGCTTCCATGACAATTTGGGGAATTTCCTCAACTGTAGGAGCTGTAGGAAATGATTTGGATTCAAATAATAATTCCGGTTTTTCTGCTGTCCCTGGAGGATACAGAAGTGAAACCGGGTTTTTTACGAATATTTTCTACACCGGATACTGGTGGAGTTCAAGTGAATACAACGAAGGAAACGCATGGTATATGTATTTAGGAAACAAAAGCACTGGATTTGTTTCACATGGCAGTTTAAAAGGTTGTGGCTTTGCTGTTCGATGTATTTTGGACAATTAAAAATGAATACATAAAGCCTTAGATATATCGAAAATCAAGATAGAATCCTATTAAGGTTGTCATTTTACCCCGCACTGCACTTCGCTTGTACGGGGTTGTGTAAATCTTGCCCCATGCGGGGCAATACGTGAAGTTTAGGACATATTAAGGATAATAATAATAATTAAACCATGGATATTCAGCTATTTATACCTTGTTTTATCGATCAACTCTATCCTGAGACTGCTTTCAATACCATCAAAGTGTTGGAAAATGCGGGTTGTACAGTGCATTATAATGCAGAACAAACCTGTTGCGGTCAACCGGCATACAACAGTGGTTATTGGGATGAAGCAGCCAAACTTGCCGGCAAGTTTTTGAATGATTTCACAGATGACATGCCTATTGTTTCACCCTCTGCCTCGTGTACTGGTTTTGTGATACATCATTATCCCAAAATTCTGAAAGCTAAACCCGAATTGTTGGCTAAACAAGTCAATATCAAAACAAAGATTTATGAGTTATCTGATTTTTTAGTGAACATCTTGAAAGTTGAGAAACTTGATGTAGACTTCAATCACAAAGTAACCTTTCACGATGCTTGTTCGGCTTTGAGGGAATATGGTGTTGAAGAAGAACCCCGCAAGTTGTTGCGTATGGTCAGGGGACTCGAATTGATTGAGATGCAGGAATTGGATAGCTGTTGTGGCTTCGGGGGAACTTTTGCGATTAAAAACAATGCCATTTCTACCGCCATGGCTGAAAAGAAAGTCTTGAATGCATTACAAACCGGTGCTGAATATATCGTGAGTACCGAAGCATCTTGTCTGATGAATGTAAATGGTTACATTGCCAAAAATAAATTACACATCAAAGGGATTCATTTGGCTGATGTATTATCAGGGACGATAAAGTGATTTTTCAAGTATCGATTGATAATTGAAATCGTTCATCAAATCTTCAAGCGTCACATCTTTGTTGTTTTGCATATAACTTTTTACGATTTGCCAACCCATCCACACACCCAATCTACCGGGAGATTCTTGTGATACGGGAGTTGTAAAAGGAGCCAGATTGATGTATTGATTGATGAGTATGTAATCGGTTGAGAACAGATGTTTATTTTCTATCATATTTGTCCAGATGCGTTTCTCCTGTTTTTGACTCCAACTCAGTTCTTCTTTGCTGTAACCAATAATAATCTCAGGTTCTGCATCCGGAAGTATAATACTCAACAAATAGCTTATCTTACCTTCGTACAACATTACATTGAGTAAATTGATATCATGATTGAAAGCAAATCTGTTGTGCAGTAATTTATTCAGCAAATCGGATACAAGCATTTCCCTACGCATGTTCCTAATCAGGTAATCATGGGTCACTCCGCGATAGACCGGATAATCTGCACCCAAGTACATATCAGTGCCAACGCCAAGAATATTGTCTCTCATGATAAATTGGTGGTTGAAACCCGAAACGAAAAAATAAATATCCGGTAGCTGGATGTCCTGGAAATAATGCCCGAGGTAATTGAATGCGACGGTAAGCTGATTTTCAATGTCTTTTGTTTCACTAAAAGTTTCTGTTACCTTTTGATGCACTTTTATAAAACCAGTATCAGCAAGAAAATTTGTAATCAAGCTGGCATTCTCAACCGTATCTGCGGGATTCATCATCAAGCCTTCGGTGATGTAGGTAGAATAAAATTCCGGATATTGCTGTTCCAGTTTTGTCAGACAAAGGATGATTTCAGTTGTATCAAGTTGGACAAAATCCAAATCAAACCGATTGATTTTTACTTCAACGGGATTTTCGAATGTAGAAATATGGAATCTGCTCTTTTGTTGACAAGCGCTACTGAATGTCAGGAGAATTAAAAAAATGAGTTTGTTAGTGCTATTTGAAAACATATACCGCAGGTTAATTCAGTGTCTGATTATCAGCAATTCTCATAATTTATTGATTTTACAATAAACTGGCTGTGAACATTATATTAAAACTTTATTTTTACCTTGCGAAAGTTGAAACATGAACAAAAATCATTTTTTCTTTTTGTTGCGTTCCCGCATCATTTTTTCCTGTTCTTTTTGCATTTTTTCAAGTCTATCCATGAAACCGCTTTTCTTCTTTGTAGTTTGCTTTTTACCGGCAATCGCAACTCTTTTTGCATGCAATTGAGCCAACAGTTTCTTTTCATCAACCGTAGCACGAATGGCATAAGTCTGACCAACAGAAATCAAGGTTGAAACGAAATAATAGTAACTTAAACCGGAAGCATAACTGTTGAACATAAACATAAACATGATGGGCATCAGATACATCATCCATTTCATCATGCCGGCACCAGGTTGGTCGGGTGTCGCTGTATTAGCCATATTCAATTTGGTAGACAACAGCGTTGTTATCGTCATCAACAAGGTGAACAAACTGATGTGATTACCAAAATAGGGTGATATCAATGGGATGTACATATCCCAACTTACAATTGCATCATAAGATGATAAATCTTTGGCCCACAGGAAACTTTCGCCTCTTAATTCAATAGATGATGGGAAAAAACTGAACATCGCAAATAAGATTGGCATCTGTAACAGGGTAGGTAAACAGCCACTAAACGGACTAACACCCACTTTTTTGTATAGCTCCATGGTTGCTTTCTGACGTTCTGCAGGCTTGTCTGCGGGAATGCGTGCATTTATTTCATCGATTTCGGGTTTCAATACCCGCATTTTAGCACTCGATACATAGGATTTGTAAGTCAGTGGAAACAATACGGTTTTGATTACAATGGTCATCAACAGTATGATGATTCCAAAATTACCAATGAACGAACTGAAAAGGTTGAACATGGGAATAATTGCAAATCGGTTTACCCAACCAAAAATACCCCAACCAAGCGGAATTAGATCCCGTAATTTTAATTTTTCTTCCGCAGGTACTCCTCTGTCGTATGCTGCAAGGGTTTTGTATTTATTTGGACCGAAATAAAATTTGAAATCTAAGTTTTCCTTTCCTGCAGGATTGTAATCAATGGTCATTTCTGCCGAGTATGACTTGATATAGCCGCTTTCTTTTGATTCTATTCTGCTTTCCAGAGTGGAATTATTAAAATCCTTTCCGGCAATTAACACCGAACTGAAATACTGATCCTTAAAGGCAATCCACTTAATTTTATTGGCAATTTTTTTGGCGTCATCCTTCGATTCACTCAGTTTTTCCATGTTGTCGGACACGTATTTGTAATTCAAAGAAGCATAACGCTCTTCAAACTGACGACCTTTTTCCTGTTGGCGAATTTTTGCATCCCAATTAACAATCATATAATTCATACCTAATGGCATGATTGTATTCATGTCTTTCGAACTAATCACAAAATCCAGCATGTATTCATCTGCAGGTAGTGTATAGATGAAATCAAAGTAAGCCTCTGTTTCTGATTGCAATCTGAAAGTAATCTGTTGATTTCCAAGTGAATTGGTTGTAACCTTTGAAACTGGTTCGAAGTATAACTGAGATGTGTTGATGATGTGATTATTGCGGGTAGCCATCGTCAGGCTGAAATCCGCTTCTTCCTGATTAAATAAAACAACAGGCAGAGAATCTTGTGAAAGATAATTTTTCAATTCTGCAGAAACAACTTTACCACCTTTGTTGCTCAAGGTAATCTTAATCAATTCATTTTCAAGAATAAAGAATTGTTCTTCTCCGAAAACTGTTGACTTGAAATCGCCGTGGGCATTTAATACCTGATTCATTGTTGCAGAGTCATATACTGCTGCTACGTTTACCAAATTTGCTTCTTGCAATGACTGTACTTGCTTCTCAGCCTGCTGCTGTGCCTGAAGAACTAAGCTGATGGAGTCGTTATAGGATTTTTGTCGGGCAATTTCCTCCTCGTTCGGGCGGTTCATGATGGAAAATCCAATAAGGATTACTGCAATCATTACAAAGCCCAGAATAGTATTTTTATCCATTGAAATAAATTTTAATATTTTGATTATTCGGCAATAGATGCCTTGATAAAGCTGATAAATAGTGGGTGTGGATTAACGACTGTACTTCGGTACTCAGGATGAAACTGAACTCCGATGTACCACTTATGCGAAGTTAATTCAATGATTTCAACCAAATTTGATTCTTCATTGATGCCACTACAAAGCATGCCTGCTTGCTCAAATGTTTCTTTGTATTTATTATTAAATTCGTAACGGTGACGATGACGTTCGCTAATCATTTGCTTGTCATAAATATCGGCTGCCTTACTTCCAGGAATTAGTGAACACTGATAGGCTCCTAAACGCATACTGCCTCCCAAATCGAGGATGTTTTTTTGTTCATCCATAATATCCACAACATTATTTGGTGTTGTTGAATCAATCTCAGTGCTGTTGGCGTCCTTTAAGCCCAGTACGTTGCGTGCAAATTCAATCGACATGGTTTGCATACCCATGCAAATACCCAAACAAGGAATGTTGTTTTCGCGACCAAATTTCAGTGCACTGAATTTGCCTTCCATGCCACGGGTTCCAAATCCCGGAGCTACAACAATACCATCAACTTTCCCCAATTTTTTCTCGATATTCTCGTCATTCAGTTTATCAGAAAGAATTAATTGTAATTTCAGTTTCTTGTTATTGTAAGTTGCAGCATGAATTAGAGATTCGATGATTGATTTATAAGCATCGGGTAATTGAACATATTTTCCAACCAAAGCTATGTGTACTTCTTCCTTTGCATTTTCAAGCTTCTCCACAAATGCAGTCCACTTTTCCATGTTTGCCGGAGGTGTTGTAGCCAAATCATACCCCATTTTGGTCAGAGCAATCTCATCAAGACCTTCAATCTGCATATTCAGGGGAACCCTGTAAATCGATGGAACATCAATGGATTGCATAACAGCAGATGTTTCTACATTGCAAAATAATGCAACTTTCTTTCTGATATCAATAGATATGTTATGTTCTGTTCGCAGAACCAGTATGTCCGGTTGAACTCCCTGCTCCTGCAAAGCTTTTACTGAATGTTGTGTGGGTTTGGTCTTTAATTCTTTTGCTGCTGCCAGGTATGGCACGTAGGTCAGGTGGATAATCAGGCAATTTTTACCCAACTCCCATCGTAACTGACGAACACTTTCAATATAGGGTAAAGATTCAATATCACCTACAGTTCCGCCGATTTCTGTAATTACAAAGTCAAATTCCCCTTTGTTTCCCAGCAATTTTATATTTCTTTTAATCTCGTCGGTAATGTGCGGGATAATCTGAACAGTTTTTCCGAGATAATCTCCCCTCCGTTCTTTGTTGATTACGTTTTGATAAATTCTGCCGGTTGTAACGTTATTTGCTTTGTGAGTTTCAACGCCCAAAAACCGCTCATAATGTCCAAGATCCAAGTCTGCTTCGTGTCCGTCTACGGTTACATAACATTCACCGTGCTCATAAGGGTTCAGTGTGCCGGGGTCAACATTGATATAGGGGTCTAATTTCTGATTGGTTACTCTAAAGCCTCTTGCAAGTAATAATTTACCCAATGAAGCAGCTATAATTCCCTTACCAAGAGAAGAGGTTACACCACCTGTGACGAAAATGTACTTAGTTTTGTCCACGTTGTTATATCTTAAAAAATTGACATTTTAAGCTCGCAAATTTCGGAAAAAAAATTGAATTACACAAAAGGAATTGACAATGAAAATAAAATCCCGGTAGAAGTTGCAGGAATTTTAAATAAAAAGCCGCCTCATTTTTTTTGAGGCGGCTTTCATCTATTTCAAAACCTTGTTTGTAAGATTATTCAACTTCTTCAGAAGCGTCTTCTTTTTTGGTTTTTTTAGTTGTCGTTTTGGGTGCTTCCTCAGCTACTTCCTCAGTTTTTTCAGGAACTTCAGTTGCAATCTCAGCCACAACTTCAACTTTAGCAGCATCAGCGTCAGCTTTTGCTTTCGCAGTTTTCTTTGCTTTTTCTGCTTTTTCCATTTTTTCAGCAGCGGCATTTACCAATTGATCTTTCAGGTCGGCAAGAGATTGGATATCACCTAAGGTGGTTTTTTCCATGCTTTGAGCCGGAGCTGATTCTTCTTTTCTTGGTTTTTTTGCTGTTGTTTTCTTTGGAGCTTCGCTGCTTGTTTCTACTGTTGATTTTTCAGCACGCTTTACATCTTCGTGGATACGACTGTGTGATAAAATGATGCGTTTTGCATCTTTGTTGAATTCAATCACTTTGAATGATAATTTTTCATCAATCTGAGCTTGTGATCCATCTTCTTTTACCAAATGTTT
>JAUSNQ010000173.1 GCA_030655595.1 Paludibacter sp. | reverse complement strand
TTATATTTATCAACCTGCTCCACTTCAAAATTCTTGATGTAGGTAGCATGTTTTCTTACTTCTACTTCTGCAAATTTCTGATAAATCTCTGCTGATTTACGGAACATATCATCCCTGCTTGCATCAATAATCAACAAGTAGCACATGATGATGTGACCAGCCATTTCGACTAATCGACGTGCTTGGAAATCAAGGTATTCAGTGTTCTTAGCATCAGCAACACGTGTTACGGCATTTTCATACAAGGTAGTCATACTCGCCAGTTTCTTTCTCAAAGAATGAAACTCAGGATTGATTGGCTGTGCCTCGTAGTATTTGATTTGTTTCAGGTATGTGCCGGTGGTGACGTGGCGGATGGCTGCAACGGTTTGTAATTGGGATGTTCCTTCGTAGATGGTCAGGATTCTCGCATCGCGGTATATGCGTTCGCAGGCATAGTCTTTCATGAAACCTGAACCACCATGTACCTGAATACTGTCGTAAGCGTTTTGGTTGGCATATTCGCTCGAGAACATTTTCAATATGGGCGTAAAGCCGTCTGCTAATTTCTGATACTCTTTGTAGTCAATTTTTTCTTCAGGACTCAATTTGCGATCAGCTTCGATTCCTTCATACGCTTTGTAAACATCCACGAATCGAGCAGTTTCATACAACAAGGCTCTTGATGCTTCTAACTTTGCTTTGATGATAGATACCATTTCATAAACTGCAGGAAATTCAATGATGGCTTTGCCGAACTGGCGACGCTCACGGGCATAAGCTATGGCTTCGTCATATGCAGCCTGCGAAACACCAACTGATTGAGCTCCAACGCCCAAACGGGCACCGTTCATCAGCGACATCACATATTTAATCAATCCCATGCGACGGGTTCCGACTAATTTGGCGGGAGTATTTGTAAATACCAGTTCGCAGGTTGGAGATCCTTTAATTCCTAATTTATTTTCAATGCGACGCACTTTCATGGTGTGGTCGAAATTATTGTCGGCCACAAAATAAGACAAGCCGCGACCGTCTGCCGATCCTTCTTCCGAACGTGCCAGCACAAGTTTAATTTGAGCGTCACCGTTGGTGATGAAGCGTTTAACGCCATTCAAATACCACATCCCCTCATGTTCGTTGTAGGTAGCTTTGAGCTGAACTGCCTGTAAGTCGGAACCTGCATCAGGCTCTGTCAGGTCCATCGAGCAAGTTTCGCCCAGACAAACACGGGGTAAAAACTCTGATTTGATGCTTTCGTCTGCAAATTCTGCAATTGTTTCGGCACAGTCCTGCAAGCCCCAGATATTTGCAAAGCCTGCATCAGCACGAGAAACTATTTCACCTCCCATAATATAAGGTGTCAGAGAGAAGTTTAAGCCTCCGTACTGGCGCGGCAAAGCCATACCATACAAACCTGCTTGCACCAATGCATCGTGGTTTTCCTGTGTGCCGCGCGCGTATTTCACGCGGTTGTTGATGACCTGCGGACCTTCTTTGTCGACCTCCTCAGCATTGGGAGCGATGATTTCTCCGGCAATTTCTCCGATGATTTCCAACACCCTTTTGTAGTTGTCAATCGTGTCTTCGAAATCGCGCGAAGCGAAGTCATATTTATCTTTATCAGCAAAATTACGCTCCTTGAGGGTAACAATTTTCTGCATCAAAGGATGAGAAAGCTGAAATTTTAACGCCGGATTATCATTGTAGTAATTCATCTTATTTGCTGTTTTTCTTGTAGTACTTAATCATTTTCGGGATAACTTCTTCTACGCTGCCGGTAATTACATAGTCGGCAATTGCGTTGATAGGAGCATGTGGGTCGTTGTTGATGGCAATGATCATCGCACTTTCCTGCATGCCGGCGATGTGCTGAATCTGACCGGAGATGCCGCAGGCGATGTAAAGTTTCGGACGAACAGTTGTACCTGTTTGCCCAATCTGACGTTCATGTTCTGCCATGCCTGAATCCACAGCTGCACGCGATGCTCCGACTTCTCCGCCTAAAACAGCCGCTAAATCATACAGCATTTTAAAATTGTCGGCACTTCCCATTCCATATCCTCCGGAAATGATGATTGGAGATGCTTTCAGGTTTACTTTCGATTTTTCCATGTGACGCTCAATGACTTCAATCACGAAATCCATGTCTGAAACATATTTTGCAATCTCCAGTTTTTTTGTTTTACCTGCGTATTTTGCATCACGAATTTCTTTTTTCATAACACCTTCGCGAACAGTTGCCATTTGCGGGCGACAATCAGGGTTCACAATGGTGGCAACGATATTTCCTCCAAAAGCCGGACGGATTTGATACAACAAATCATTATAGACCTTTCCTGCTTTTTTATCTTCGTAAGTCCCGATTTCTAATGAAGTACAGTCAGCAGTTAATCCGCTGAACAATGCAGAAGATACACGGGGACCTAAATCACGACCAATAGAAGTAGCACCCATCAGTGCAATTTGAGGTTTTTCTTCTTTGAAAAGATTTACCAAAATGGATGTGTGCGGAAGGGTGGTATAAGGTGACAGACGTTTGTCATCGGCCACATACAAGGTATCAACACCAAAAGGAAATACTTGTTGTCCGATTTTATCTAATTGATAACCTACCGCGACAGCTTCTAATTTACATTTTTGCTGATCGGCCAGTGTACGACCTTTGGTCAGCAACTCAAGACTAACATCGCCTACGATGCCATCTTCAATTTCTAAATATACAAATATATTGTTCATGGTACTTATCCTATCGTGTGGTTAGCAATTAATTCCTGCATCAATTCTTCAATATCGGCATTGGCTGCTGTCAGTCGTTTGCTCTCTTTAGCCGTGAAAACAACATTTTCAATTTGTTTCACTTTGGTCGGCGAACCACTTAAACCGAGCCATTTGGGTTCATGCTCAATATCTGCCACACCCCATTCAGGGATATTCAGGTAAGGATGGTTTTGATACAAATCGGTATAATCTGTCGAAGAATCTTGTCTTTCGGAGGTGGTTTTGGCATTTTTGTACTTCAGGGTCAGTTTGGCATGGCGCGGGCGACAATTGGCTGCGGAACCGTTCACGGTTACTACCATCGGCAAAGCGCCTTTTACCACTTCAACACCTCTTTCTAAACGGCGTTTGATTGTGATGATGCCATCCGTTAAATCCAAAATTTCTTCTGCATAGGTTATTTGAGGGAGTCCTAATTTCTCAGCAACCTGTGGTCCAACTTGTGCGGTATCGCCATCAATTGCCTGGCGGCCACAGATGATGATATCCACTTTACCCATTTTTCGAATGGCTGCAGCAAGGGCATACGAAGTAGCCAGGGTGTCAGAGCCCGCAAACTCACGTCCGCTCAGCAGATAACCGCCGTCTGCTCCCCGATACATACTTTCCCGGATGATTTCAGCAGCACGGGCAGGACCCATCGTTAGCACATGAACCTGTGCACCATTAATTTTAGACTTTAAACGAAGTGCCTGTTCGAGTGCGTTGAGATCTTCTGGATTGTAGATGGCAGCAAGTGCTGCACGGTTTACCGTACCATCTGCCTTCATGGCATCTTTCCCAACATTACGCGTATCGGGCACTTGTTTTGCAAGCACAACAATATTAAAACTCATTTTGCGTATTATTTTGGTTTGTATTTATGATTGTTTTTTTTCAAAGAGACAACCAACAGGCTCCGTTTTCGCATAAAAGGAGAGCGTCGTTTGAAGTATTTTAAAAAACCCGCACAAAAATAGCAGTTTTTGTTGAACATGCAAGAAAAACATGCGCAATTTTTTGATAATGTGCAGGAAAATTAGAGATAATTGTTTTAATTTCTCGAGCTGTAGTCCTTATCCCGGAAATTGTTGAATAGCTCGATGATAAGCATCTGCGTTCCTGAAGTGGAGGTCCCTCGCATCGCTCGGGATGACAAGGTGCAGTCACGGCGGATACTTTCGCATCGCTCGGGATGATGGATAGCATAAAAGCTTCCGGAGGATGCTTGGTTTAGTGTCCAGCCAGCTTGTTGGCTGGGATTAATGTTTTATAAACCGTATATAAATAATGCGGGACTTTTCACAAAGTCCCGCATTATAAATAGGTATTAGTTTTTTTAAGGTATAAAAAAGATTGTGTTGTTTAGTTAACGATTGCAAAGAAAGGACGATTTCTGATTGCGTCCAAACGAAAAAACATGTTTTACAACCTGTTTTTGATGATTTATGCTTAAAAACATGATTTTCTTTTAAAAAAAGCTAATAATATCTTTTTAAAAAAATCTGTATCTTTGTTGGGCAAAAAAACGATGCAATGATAAGAAAAATTTCGCTATTAATCATAATTGTAATGACGTTTTCATGTCGCCATGAGGCTAAAACGACCGCCACAACTGATCTTGCTGTTTCTGTACCTGTCTTTTCGGCTGATTCGGCTTATCTTTTTGTAGCACAACAAGTTGATTTTGGACCAAGGGTTCCGAACACGCCTGCTCACGAAGCTTGTGCAGCATATTTGGTTGCTAAACTTGAACGTTTTGGTGCTACGGTGACCGAGCAAAAGGTAAAACTGACTGCTTTTAACGGGGATATATTGAATGCTAATAATATTATAGGGTCCTTTAATCCAGAGGAAAATCAACGTATTTTACTTTTTGCGCACTGGGATACGCGTCCTTGGTCCGACAATGATCCGGATCCCGCAAATTACAATAAACCGGTCTTGGGAGCGAATGATGGCGCGAGTGGTGTTGGCGTTTTATTGGAAATTGCCAGAAATATTGGAATTCAGTCTCCTCGCTTGGGAATTGACATCATATTTTTTGATGCTGAAGATTATGGTGCGCCTGAAAGTTATTCCGGTAATGCGACAGATACCTGGTGCCTGGGTTCACAACATTGGGCGAGAAATCCGCATGTGAACCCTTATCGGCCAAGGTTCGGGATATTGCTGGATATGGTTGGTGCTAAAGATGCTACCTTTTATCGCGAACAAATTTCAGAGTATTATGCCCGCAATATTGTCGATAAAGTATGGACACTTGCACGTAATCAGGGGTTTGAACGGTATTTTGTGAATCAAGCAGGTGGTGCCATTACCGACGACCATGTGTACGTGAATCAAATAGCAGGCATACCCAGCATCAATATAATACAGTATGACCCACAAAGTGCAAAAGGTTTTGGCGCGTACTGGCATACAGTGAATGACACCATGAGTAATATTGATAAGAATACACTTTTTGCTGTT
>JAUSNQ010000167.1 GCA_030655595.1 Paludibacter sp. | reverse complement strand
GCCCCACCCGATCCCATTTCGAACTCGGAAGTGAAACCGCTTAGCGCCGATGATAGTGTGAGGTCTTCTCATGTGAAAGTAGGACACCGCCAGGCTCCCAATAAAAGTCTCGTAGGGAGACGAATCTAGCAATACTAGATTATCTCTCTACCGACCACACTTTATAACCCTTAGCTCTCCGGAGCTAAGGGTTTTTTTTGACTAAAATTTAATTATATAAACTTAAAAGGTGAAATAAATATGAAATTTACAACTTCAAATAAACGGTTATTCAGCTTGTTAATGATTGGCATTGGAATTGGATTAGCCATTCCCTTGATCTATCATAAAGTGACGGGTGGAACGCTCTTAGGTTTAGGAATTATCGCGGAATCTATTGGTTTCCCCATTGTTTTTGCAATTGCGAGCTGTTTAATTGAATGCCTCATCTCAAAATGTGTGCAACAAGAATCTATTCTTGAAACAAGTCTGATTGATTCTACGCTACAAAACACGATCATCAATGAAGAGCAGAAAACCAAAGCAAAGAAATTAGTAAAGCCAAATGTAGTGATACATGTAGGCAGTGGTGAAATGGTTATTGAAGATAGTAATGATGATAATAATGACATTGTAACGACAAGATCAGCTAATCTCCCTATTTCTAGTAAACCTAGAGCTGATCATTATGGAGACGACACCCTTCTGTACATAATGCCGACGATGACATTAACGACTCAAGTAAGTGATGATGATATTTTGTCTTCAGATCCAAAAATGCAGAATACTCGTATGCCGCTCCTACAGCGCACTTCCTCATGAATCATTATTTTAAAATCCATAGGTATTCATATTAACATTGCAGGAAGTTAGAAGATTTTGTATAATAACTCTCATTCGCTGGTGTAGCTCAGTTGGTAGAGCAGCTGATTTGTAATCAGCAGGTCGTAAGTTCGAATCTTATCACCAGCTCCATATAAATCAGGTCCATACCGAAGACATGGGTTACAGTTTATACCTGAGACATAGGTAACACTTTAGGCCCAAAAGGGTTCTTTAAAGGTTCTAGTCTACAGGATTCTTCATCAAAATACCCTAAATCATAATCCATAAAGCTTACCAACCAAATCTTATCCTCAGTTTCCTTGATGCCAACGTTTTGTCCTGCAAAAACTTGGCTCACATTTATCTTTTTTCCATTTAAACAAATTCTGCCGCAACTAGTGATAGTAATAACCTTATCATGGAATGGATAATCTACTTAAGGAAGACCTGCATATTTTTTGGTAGAAGGAACATAAATTTCGGCAGGATATTTCATGTTTAAGGCTTGATGAGGCCTTTCAGTATTATATTCTTTAATAAAATGATCAAATTTTTCCTGTTGTTGTAAAAAATTTTCTCCAGCAGGTTTTGTAGTTGCTTTTTTTAAGGTTAAGTGCATGCGTTCATGTCTACCATTTTGTTGAGGATGACCTGGTTTTATTCTTTCAATGGCAATCCCTAAACGTAACCACCACACAGATAATTTACTTAATCCAAATAACGCCATCGGGGAAGAAAAAGGAACACCATTATCTGTTCGGATGGCATCAGGTAAGCCAAACTCTTCAAAAACCCTCTGAAAAGCAATAAAGGCATATTCCTCTTTTGTGGTTGTTAATCCATCACAAGCGAGTAAATAACGGGAACTAAAATCTGTAATTGTAAGAGGATAACAATATTGATGATTCCCTAATCGAAATTCCCCTTTATAATCCGCACACCATAATTTATTCGGAATATTTGTATCTGATAAGGGTGTTCCTTGTTTTTTACCATGACGATTTCTTTTTTGTCTAATAACTAAACCATTTCTATCTAAAATAGCATGCACAGTACTTTTAGAAGGTGGATGAATATCCGGAAATTTTCTAATTAACAATTCTCTGATTTTTGGAGCGCCAAAAGTGGGCTTATCATTTTTTATTCGAAGGATCATTTTTTCAACTTGGAAGGGAAGTTGATTAGCGTATCGATAAGGTCTGCGACTGCGATCAGTTAATCCTTCTAGCCCAAAATTTTTATATCTGGTATAGATTTTATAACCAGTCTTTCTAGAGATGCCGAACTCTTCACATAGAGGCAACATCTTATCTCCGTCTAGTAGTCTTGCAACAAACTTAAGTCTTTCGTCCATAGTTTTACACTCCATCCAAGGCATTGCCAGACCCTCCTGTAAATGCCTACAGTGTAACCTATGTCTCCGGTATAAAGTGTCACCTATGTCTCGATACGCACATCAAAGACTTACAGCGTTTTAAGCCAACCTTTCAAAAGTGCCTTGCGGGACTGAGTGTATCACTTCTCAGCAAAGTAAGTGTGGGCCGGGCATGGCCTGCACTTACTTTGTTGGCAGCTTCCCACAGATTAAGTAATTCTGCGGTGGAATAGTGTAGTATGCTGATTCCTAAATTTTAAGCAGCAATAGGTAATTGAAGCAGCCTAATAATATTTTCGGCGAGAATAGCACTAACTCCACCTAGCTTTAAAACTTTGAATAGAAGTCTAAAAAGAATATAGAATAGTTGTAATAGATTAAACATGAATAGATTAAACAAGAAAGTAATCTTAAATAAATCTCATTTAATATTTAATCTTTTATTGCCCGAGCTAAGTTCGACCTCTGCTAATCGCTTCTGAAATAAGATTAAAAAGTCTTGCATAATTTATGTCTCACATATTCATACATGGCTTTAGACATCTATATAGAAAAGACACTCAAATGCAGTTCTTCTTTCTCTGACACAGAAAAATTAGCATTTTGAGCATCAATCCAAACACATGACTTTTTTCTATTTTTTGGATGCAGCCATTTTTTTCGTGTCATCGGCAGCCGCAGCTGGCACAGTATTTACACCATCAGCAGTTGCAGCACCATTTACATTACTTTCTTGCTGGT
>JAUSNQ010000157.1 GCA_030655595.1 Paludibacter sp. | reverse complement strand
CAGGCCAAAGATACAATTTTTTGAAAGCAAATCACAACAGTCATCAATTTGGAACGCTGAATATATGCGCTGTTTATCAGGCCAAAGATACAATTTTTTGAAAGCAAATCACAACTGGTTCCCAACACTTCGGCAGCTCGTGCCAGCTGTTTATCAGGCCAAAGATACAATTTTTTGAAAGCAAATCACAACCGGGAAGAGGGCGCAAAGTTTCGCCGTACTGCTGTTTATCAGGCCAAAGATACAATTTTTTGAAAGCAAATCACAACATTTGATTAGTCACATGATAGCGATTGAAGCTGTTTATCAGGCCAAAGATACAATTTTTTGAAAGCAAATCACAACTAAAATTATGTGATTATGGTTGAAACTCGAGCTGTTTATCAGGCCAAAGATACAATTTTTTGAAAGCATAACGACAGCGAACAAGTTACTACGGATCTAAAAAAACTGCCAACAAACCGCTTAAAGGGACTACAACCCAGTGCAAGACATTTATTAACAGTTATTTTCAGAAAGCAAAAATACAAAATATTTTAAAACCAAAACATTTTTGATTGAATAATTAAGGGGTATAAGGTAGAAAAAGGAAAAAAGCCCCGGTAAAGAATCTGGAGCGGATTTATAAGACAAAGAAGTCCCGATGTTTGTAACGATGCCGGGATCAATTATTTGTAATGCTTATTTCAAATTATAAGCCTGAAATAGTATTTGAAGGTATTACCCTGCGAATATAGACAACATCATTTATCACATTGTATATAACTGCCATCTTTTTATAATTTACACGACGTGGATATGGTCCATATTGCTGTAGTGATTTTCGAGTTTGTATAGAATACGATTCAGCGCTACGAGATAACTTTTTGATTTCGTCTAATAACCCTTGTACGTATTTGAAAGAAGTAACCGGTGCTTTATATTGAAACTTTATTGTATATGATAATTGTTTAATATCTTCATTTGCTGCATCAGATATAATGACATTAAAACGTGTCATACTAATATTTCAATTTTAAATTTGTACCATAGTGATCGTTTAATTCCTTTTCAACTTCATTAAATACTTCCTCTATTGTATGCCATTTTTGTCCGCTGATAGCTTCTGGCAAAGGATATTCTACCTTCACCGTTTTTTTGTGTTTTTCTAGTTCTTTCACTAACCTACGCCCAATTGGCGTTGAGATGTCGATATGTGCTATTACCTGATTCATAATGATAAATTTTATTACTGCAAAGATATATTTATATACTCACAAACAAACAAATTTATGCTAATTTAGCAAATATTCTATTTGAAATTTAAAATAGTTCTAATTGTTGATAGGGAGTTTTGACTGCTTTTTCTTTTTTACCCTGAAACAATTCCATTTGACCGAATTGCTTATCTGTGATGCAAAGCACCCCCACAAAACCAGACTCAGGAAGAAAAGATTTCACCCGTTTGATATGAACGTCGGCATTTTCGCGACTGGGGGTATGTCGCAGATAGATTGAAAACTGGAACATGGTAAAACCGTCATTCACCAATCTTTTTCTAAAATCAGTATATGCCTTCTTATCTTTCTTGGTTTCAGTCGGCAAATCAAAAAAGACGAGTACCCACATAATTCTGTATTCGCTAAACCGTTCCAAACCGGAAGTATTAAAATGCAGGATATAGTATTCTTCGTTGTTCTCCTAAAAAACATTTTGCAAGTGAAGCAGTCGTTTGACTTACAGCCACCATCAGCGGACTACGTTGTTTATTGATTATCACATCCATCACCGGAATATTCAGCAACTTGGTTTTTATCTCTTTGCTGATATTGGTAAAATCTTCACCACTATCCACAATTTCTACTACCAGTTTATCAACAAACGGACGGTAAGGCTCCATGATGTCATCTGCCAGACAATAAGCATTATACCTGTTATGATGATGGATTCCCAAAGTAGGTAATAAACCGCTCCCAACCAAAGAACGAGCAACTACTGCACGCAATACTGCATAACCATAATTGAGTAGATTATTCGGAGCCACCTCTTCCCTACCTCTTCTAAAATCAGGTATATCCGGAAACAGATTTGCCCAGTAATAGGCTGCAGCTCTTGCTTCAAGATTGTCAGCATCTCCACTTTTAACCAATTCCACCCAAGCCAGCATATTTTTCACCACCTCATTTCTTGACGTTTTCAAAACATGCGCCTGATTGACAATTTTGGACTGAATCGTTTGCTGCCAGAGTTGTTTTTTCAGTGGAAGTGTGGCACTGATTTGTGCCTGAAACCTTTCGTGCTGCACGGAATTTCCATCCAAAGGCAATAACAAACCATGTGGCATCCGTTTGGAATCGCAGGTGATGACTGCACAATTATTTTCCAACAAAGCTTCCATCAACGCATGCGTAATGGTCAATTGTTTGTGATCAAGTAGTACCACTCCGATATCTTCTACCGGAATGGTGTTGTTTCCGGTAAGATCTTCCAAACCTTTTGCATCCGGAAGATGAATAACCAACTGTGAGTTGCGTAAACTCAGGTAAGCAGGATTGCCGAAGTAAAGGGTGCGTTTTATCATAATAATATCCGCAGTAGTATTGTGAATTTTTTACTTAATTCATTGTTAGATAGAGATATTTCCTAAGCGATCTATTTTTAGCTTAATACATATTTCTTTAATCATTTCACCCGTAATACTTCTTTCATTTTTTGATTTTGGACTCCCAACTCCATATTCATTTTGAATGGGCAAATTTATTCCTAATTTAATCTGATCTTTAAAGTTTTTATTCACAATTGTTGATGCTGAATTTGCCAAAATAAAATCTGCTCTATTTCCACTTGAACTAACAAATGTATATATTCGTTTTCTATCTAAATCATCTATACATAAATTACATCTACTTTCGACTTGTTCTAATGTCGGGACATAAACAATATCATTGGGATTAAGAAAAAACAAGAGCGAGAATTTATTACCTTTATCATCAGTTTTTTCTTTTTCTACAGGATGATAACCTTGTTTTAACCTCTCAATCACGATATTTAAAGGTATTGTATCAAAGCTTCTTCTGCCTTCTGTATCTGAATAAAGAGCAAAAAACAAATTGGTACCAGTCGCCGCTACTACAAATTTCTCTTTTTTATTTCCAGTAATCCCAACATTAAATTTATTTCCTTTGGGTTCGTAAGTTCGAACTTTCAGTATTGGTTGATGATCATGACCGTCATTTAACTCTCGAATATTCTTATTCATATCGTCAATGCTTTCTTGTGAAAAGGCCATTTCGGGATGTTCAATAATTTTACCATCCTTTTCCTCATTGAACTTCGCCAAATGTTTTTTCAATATCTTTTGAATACCATGATCAGTTATACTGTCGATAACTTTTGAATTGAAACTTTCGTTTAAAACAGTTCTCGAAGCGACAAGGATTTCTTTTTCATCACTGAAATAATAAACTTCTGGTTTTGAAACATCCATATCGTACCACTTATTATCTTTATCGGCAAAAAATTTCAGAATCTTTTTCTTGTCTAATCCATCATTGATCAATTGCTTAATTTTGCATTTCAAATTTTTATCTACAAGCACTTCCCACTGATCAATTGCTGCAGAAAGATTTACTTGCTTTTTGAAACGTAAGTTCACCTGACCTGCGACTGTTTCCTTGTGCAAAGGCTTACGAATAGCCCAATTATCTCCTTTGATCTGTTTGTCAATAATTTTCTTGCCATCAACAAAACGTTGATAATAATTTATGCTCTTATTAATTACCCTGAGGTTTTGTTTAAAGCTAACAACAATATTTTCCAGTGAGTTTTGAGCATCTTGTGTAAAAGTATCCCATGGTTTAACAAACTGCCATTTATAATTCCCCTTATCATCAGTTTTAGCTTTATAACAGAGTTTGTTTTTTAAATCGTGTCGGGTTGCTGTTGCTGTTGCTTTTGCAGATTCATTATTTAAATAATTCACATGACTACGTGTTGCACAAGCAATAACCAACGCATCCATGGCATGGTGACGATGATCAATACGTTTTTTGTTAAATCCTTTTTGAAGCTCCAAGGGCATTTCAGTCTGAAATACTCGTTTACCATCTTTATTAACCCATTGACCAAATAATTCAGACCTTGTCAAATCGTTTAATCTTTCAAAACGAGGCGTAACAATCCTATTCCAAACATCATTTAATCCCCAGTCATGTTTCAACTTATCTGTAATACTTCCGTTAGTTGATATTACATTTTTTGAAGTAGGCTCCTCTTCATTATGTTCACGAACAACATTAGAAAGCAGTCCTTTTACAATTTTTGAAATATATCGTGTATCATTTAGTTGACGTTCTATAAAAGCATCCGGTATATCCTCCATTAAAAGTTTCGTCCTTTTTCCGTGATTAGTTGCATAGTGTTGCTTAACAAATGTTTCGTATTCTGAAAGTGTAAATATTTTTACACTTTTTGAATTATTGGATAACTCCGGCACTATTCGTCCTTCATTTTTCGAAATAAATTCATATCCCAGTTGATTATCCTTATATGGATCTCCATTGACAACTGACTCACATATCACTTTATTACTTAAAGAATCATCAAAATAACGAGATTGAGGGATAATATGCTCAACTTGATACGCTGTAGTAAATAATTTTCCTAACGGTATCATTTCTCCTGTATAAGGTGAACGATATTTTTGTTCCAACCATAACTTATATCTTATTAATTCTGATTTTGTTGGCTGACTTGATTTTATAATTTTACCTATATCTTCCGGAATTTCAATTCCTGACTTAATGACTCCATCTTCGAATATTTTAAGAATTTCTTGTTGGTTTGGAGAATAAGGTCGAACATTTTCAACTTGACTGTCATTAGCTAATTCTGCTAATAGTGCTTTAATCCGTAAATTTGTATTCTCATTTTCAGATACTCGTTTTGTCATCTCGGCACGTTTATCAGCCGTATTTTTCATTTCACGACCTAACTCTACGTGTATTTCTGAAATCGTACCATATTTTTTCCAAATATCACGTACAACACGCAATGTTTCCGTAATTACTTGCTCAACTATCGGATTACGTAGAGAATGCTGCTTGAAATCATCCAAATAATTTTCTAAATCGTGGTATGTTTCCCACTTGATATATTCACTAGCTTCTGAATGGCGATTGTAAACAACATAAGCTGCTAGCCATTCGGGTAAACCATGAAAATGCTTTGGATCACTTAAATCTATAGTCTTTTCTCTCACCTGATTCTTTATCGACTTATCAAACTCTCCTGTAATAATCTTTTCTATCCTACTCTTTGTTTTCTCATCAATATCTTCGTATTTCCAATACTTGCCCATACGAACTAACGGCAATAATTTTTTCAAGGCCTTTTCCGAATAAGCGCCATATTCACTTTTAAATGGGGGAAATTTCTTAAATGTATCCACAAATTCAGCAGATAATCCGTTTTTAATGGCAAAAGTATTTAATGCTTTTGCTATCTCCTCTTTATCTGTAACAGAATATAGAATGTGCCATAACTCCATTTCCTTCTGACGTGTTAGAAAGTCTATCGGAACATCAGTAAGTTTCGCAAGTTTGTTGACAATTTGGCTGCGGGTTTCATTACATGGATAATCTTTATTATCAACATAATTCCAACGAAACTTTTCGAAGTTTTTTTTAAGTCCAAATTTTGGATACTTAAGAAATCCTTTTTGATCAACTGATTTACGTTCGTTTAACCACTCGAACAGTTCAACAAAATCATCTTCAGTTTTTAGAAACTCATCTGTGACATTATAATCGCTCTTTATTTTTCCATCTATAAGTTTTTCTCGCTCATAAATTTTCATGTCTTTGACGAATTTCCATAATCTCAGTTCCTGATATAAAGGATGTGATTTTGCAACACACTTAATCGGTACTTTTTGGATATTACCCTCATTATCTTTATAAACCCGGTATTCAAACTTGCAATTACTTATCAACGATTTCTTGCTCTTAAGCGGGCGTTGATAAAAGATAATGTCATTAAGAAATAGTTTAGTAAAATCAGCTGACTGTAAGGTGTTTCGATGAGCTTCGTTATTTGGATAAAGCTCCTCAAGGCAATCAGTCAACAAATCCTGATTGTTCAATTCAGGATGAAACTCTTTTTGTTTTTCTAAAATTAACCTCAATTCATCTTTGTAAAAACGTCTCTCAATCGTTCTTACTAATTTACCATTTATCTTTTGCTTAGGATTCTTAAGTAGAGTTTCGTAAATATAAGCTCCAACAGTTTGATGACTATTGTAAATATCAGTTTCGGTTTTCTTTTTTACAAGTGTCCAGTCATCTTCTGATGGTGCTCGAAATGATCGTTTTTCTTTTCCATCATTATCTGTTTTCACAGTTCCATCATCATTTAAGTCAGTAGAGACAATAAACTCCTTTGTTTTACATAACCAATCAAATAAAGCTATTTTGCTTGAGCGCCGATACACCCAACCATTATCAAGAATAATACTATACCAAATATCAGTTTTACCTTTTTGAGATTCATCGGCAATAACATCAACTACTTTTAAAGCATGAAATTCTATTAATTTATTTGGATTTTCCTCCTCTTCTTCGCCCCTTAATTGATAATATCCGCGTTTTTGATTAAAATTTAACAGTATCCAAGAAAGCTCTTCCTTTTTAATTTTTTGTTGTAATGCTTTTTTGCGTAGATAGTAGATAGTCCAATCATAAGGAATCAAATTCTCCTTTTCGAATAATTGAGGCTGAGTAATTTGAAAATCGTTGATCATTTCTGAAAATGAATCTTTGAAAATAAATTCAAACTCTCCCTTTTCATTTGCCTTCCATACCAACTTTGGCTCTGTATCGGTCAGAAATTTACCTAAATGTTTTTCAAAATCAATATATTGATCATAATGTCTGGGAAGATACCCAATAATATGCAATACTCTATGTAACCGTTCACGACGCAAAAGATGTCTTTCTCGTAATCGTCTAACGCCCCTATATCCAGTACGTTCAGCTGTTTGAGATATTGAGTTGCCACTGTCAAATTTTCCTAACACATCCTGACTCATCGGAATTATCCGACTCCCCATGCCCTCAATTTTATTATTCTCAGCATCAATCAATGCCCAACCAATACTATTTGTCCCCAAATCCAAACCCAATATCTTCATAATCATTAGAATTTTTAAAGTTAATTTTAAGAGGTCATAAAGTTAAAAAATATTTTTTCATATTTTAACTTGCAAATCAAAATATTTGATTTATTTTTGCATTACAATTTTTGAAGCAAATCACAATAAGGATTATTCCGTTGTGAAAACATTTAAAGCGGCCTTACTTCGGTAGGGTCGCTTTCTTATGCGCAAAAAAAAAGCGCATCTTAAAAAGACACGCTCTAAATATAAATACCGAGAAAATAATTATGCTTTCTCTTCTTCTTCCGCTGGAGTTTCTTCTGCAACAACCTCTTCTGCAACAACCTCAGCAGTTTCTTCCACTACTGGAACTTCTTCTGCAACAACTTCAGCTATTTCTTCCACCACAGGCACTTCTTCAACTACCTCAGCAGCTTCAACAGCGGCCTTTTTAGCAGCAGAAGCAGCAGCAACGGTAGGAGCATCATCAGTCTTCTTAACAGAAGAACGACGCGTGCGGGCAGCTTTCTTGGTTGCTTTTTCTTTCAGCATGTTTTCGTTGTAGTCAACCAGCTCGATGATACACATTTCGGCGTTATCACCCATACGCAAACCGGTACGAAGGATACGTGTGTAACCTCCCGGGCGATCGGCAATCTTTTGCGAGATGTTTTGGAAAAGCTCAGTGATGGCCTCCTTGTTTTGCAAATGGCTAAAAACAACACGACGAGAATTCGTTGTATCATCTTTCGATTTTGTCAGCAGTGGTTCAACATACACACGTAAAGCCTTGGCTTTGGCAAGCGTAGTCGTAATTCTCTTATGTTGAATCAAAGAAATCGACATATTCGCCAACATGGATTTCCTGTGTGCCGTTTTACGGCCTAAATGATTGAATTTTTTATTATGTCTCATTTTTCCTTACTCTTTATCTAATTTATACTTGGCGATATCCATTCCGAAGGAC
>JAUSNQ010000136.1 GCA_030655595.1 Paludibacter sp. | reverse complement strand
GAACATGATCTGGAAATCATTCCGGTGATGAATAAAATGGACATGGAAACTGCCATGCCCGAGGAAGTAGAAGATCAAATTGTTGATTTGCTGGGGTGCAAAAGAGAGGATATCATCCGCGCAAGTGGCAAAACAGGATTGGGAGTTGATGAAATACTCCGGGCAATTATTGAAAAAGTGCCTGCACCCAAAGGAGATCCGGACGCACCACTCCAATGCTTAATCTTTGACTCGGTTTTCAATTCATTCCGGGGCATCATTGCTTATTTTAAAATTATTAACGGAACCATCAACAAAGGTGACTTGGTTAAATTTGTGGCGACCGAGAAAAACTACAATGCTGACGAAATAGGCATTTTGAGATTAGACATGGTTCCCATGCAACAATTGAGTGCGGGTAACGTAGGCTATATCATTTCAGGTATTAAAAGCTCCAAGGAAGTCAAAGTGGGTGATACAATTACACACGTAAAACGTCCATGCAGCAATGTTATTGAAGGTTTTGAAGAAGTAAAGCCCATGGTTTATGCAGGGGTCTATCCAATCGACACAGAAGATTTTGAAGATTTAAGATCATCCATTGAGAAGCTACAATTGAATGATGCTTCGCTGACTTTTGAACCGGAATCGTCTGTTGCATTGGGATTTGGATTTCGCTGCGGCTTTTTAGGCATGCTGCACATGGAAATTGTTCAGGAACGGCTCGAAAGGGAGTTCGACATGAATGTAATTACTACTGTACCAAACGTTTCGTATAAAGTCTATACAAAAAAAGACGAGTATCTGGAAGTACATAATCCATCGGGATTGCCAGACATCATGATGATAGACCGGATTGAAGAGCCTTATATTCGTGCTTCTATCATAACCAGAACAGATTATATCGGTCAAATCATGACCTTGTGTTTGGATAAACGCGGCGAATTGCTGAAACAAGATTACATATCCGGAAACAGGATGGAATTAGTTTTTGATTTACCTCTCGGAGAAATTGTTTTTGATTTTTACGACAGATTGAAAAGTATTTCTAAAGGATATGCTTCTTTCGATTACCACCCACAAGATTACAGACCATCGAAACTAATCAAATTGGACATCTTACTCAATGGTGAACCTGTTGATGCACTGTCCTCCCTGATTCACTTCGACAATGCAGTATCTCTGGGTCGCCGAATGTGTGAGAAACTGAAAGAACTCATCCCAAGACAACAATTCGATATCGCCATTCAGGCAGCTATCGGAGCAAAAATCATTTCCCGCGAAACGATTAAGGCAGTCCGTAAAGATGTAACAGCCAAATGTTACGGGGGTGACATCAGTCGGAAAAGAAAATTATTGGAAAAACAGAAGAAAGGCAAGAAACGCATGAAACAAATTGGTTCCGTGGAAGTCCCCCAAAAGGCTTTCCTGGCTGTATTAAAATTAGATTAACATGCTGTAAAGGTTTTACTTAGTGAAAATATCCATTTGAATATTGCTCCACCTAAAGCCATAAAAAAACAAAAACTACTAAATTTTTGAATGATTATGGAATTTACGTATCGAAACCAAAACTTTGCCAAGTTTTTTGGTTTTATTGAAAAAGTAAAATCCGGAATAAACCCCGGAGTTCTATTGCTTTTTGTTGCAATTGCAACCATGATAATTGCAAATTCGTCGTTAAGTGACTGGTATGAGTCTCTTTGGACCATGGATTTTTTTATCGGTTTCGGCGATTTTAATTTATTAAGTCATCACGGACACCCTTTCTCATCGTTGCAAGTTATCAACGATGGCATCATGACCATTTTCTTCTTCTCGGTCGGATTAGAAATAAAGCGCGAGATACTGGTAGGAGAGCTTTCTTCGTTCCGTCAGGCAATTTTACCCATCATTGCTGCCGTTGGTGGGATGATAATACCTGTTGTATTATTCTTTTCTATCGGTAAATTACAGCATTTCACTCCTGAAGAAATGAAAGGTTTGGCTATTCCAATGGCAACAGACATTGCATTTTCATTAGGTGTTTTGGGTTTATTGGGCAAGAGAGTTCCATTGAGTCTAAAGATTTTCTTATTGACATTAGCCATTGCGGATGATATTGGTGGTATTTTAGTCATTGCTGTATTCTATAGCGAATTTACTGCCGCTTCCTTCGTCTATTTAGGAATTTCGGTTTTGATTTTTGGAGTACTTTTCCTTGGAAACAAATTGAGAATCAACAACAAGCTATTTTATCTCATCAATGGATTGGCAATTTGGTATTTATTTCTGCAGGCGGGTATCCATCCAACTATTGGAGGAGTATTGGTTGCTTTAACAGTCCCAGCTCGTCCTTACATCAATCTTAAAAAATTTACGGATGGTTTGCATCGGGATTTAACCGTACTTGAATCTACTATCAAGCACGATGATCCGCAAAGTATTGTTCTGTCGAATACACAGGTCAAATACTTAACCCGCATCGAAGCAGCATCCGACCATGTGATTAGTCCTTTGCAGGACTTAGAAGACACCTTGCACGATAGTGTAAATTATCTTATCATGCCTCTATTTGCATTTGCAAATGCGGGAGTGGTATTTGATTTGTCAAATTTCACGCTATTTAGCGGCGTTTCTCTGAGTGTGCTTGTTGGATTGGTTGTGGGGAAAATGTTGGGTATTTTCGTGTTCACATGGGTTGCAATCAAACTGAAAATATCCAGAATACCTCATGGCATGAATTGGGGTAATTTATCAGGGCTTTCTATGTTGGGTGGTATTGGCTTTACTGTAGCCCTATTCCTTGCCGGACTTTCGTATCCACTCGGTAGCGAGATACTTAACAGCGCTAAACTTGGCATTATTTGCGGATCGATAATCGCAGGAATATTAGGATTTTACATACTCAAGTTCACATTGAAGAAAAAAATCGCAGATGTATAAACTGCCGGCTTTCAATATAAAAAGAATCCAAGAATACCGGCACCTACAATAACCAATATTGGATGTAGTTTGAATAGAAAAGCGGCTATAAAAGCCAGTCCGAATAGGATATAGCTTTTATAATCAATAAAATTCTCCTTGTTCATCAGCAAAATTGCAGCAGATGCAATCATGCCGACAATCATCGGGCGCAAGCCCTGCAAAGAATACTGCAAGTACTTGTTTTTATGCATTGACAAAAAAAACTTCGTCAATGTGATCATAATCATAAACGACGGCAACGTAATTGCAAAAGTAGCCACGAGAGCCCCAAAGATATTCCCTGAGGCAACATAGCCCACATAAGTAGCTGAATTGATGCCGATTGGACCCGGAGTCATTTGCGAGATGGCAATGATGTCAGTCAGCTCACTCTGAGTCATCCACCCATGCACCAGGATTTCGTGTTGAATGAGCGTAATTATGGCGTATCCACCCCCAAAGGCAAAAATGCCGATTTTGAAAAATGATATGAATAGTTGAAGATAAATCATCAAAGTTCTAAGTCTACATCATGTAGTTCATGCCAGGGTAAACCGTGGATATTCAGTTTCGCCATAAATGGATCGGGATTGAATTCTTCCACATTGTAAACTCCCGGTTTCCGCCACTCTCCTTTAAAAAACATCATCGCTCCAATCATGGCAGGTACACCGGTTGTATAACTCACACCTTGTGCTCCAGTTTCTTTGTAAGCCTCTTCATGACTGCAATTATTATACACATAATAGGTTCTTTCTACACCATCTTTCACTCCCTTGATGCGACAACCGATAGAAGTCTGTCCAGTATAATTTTCTCCCAAATCACCCGGATCCGGCAATACTGCCTTCAAAAATTGAATCGGAACAATTTTCACCCCATTATAATCCACTTCATCAATGCGTGCCATGCCAATATTCTGAATCACACGCAAATGAGTTAAATACTCTTGCCCGAAAGTCATCCAAAAACGAGCGCGTTTCAAAGTCGGAAAGTTTTTCACCAACGACTCCAGCTCTTCGTGATAAATCACATACGATTCTTTGGGTCCGATTTCAGGATAGTTCAGAGGTTTATGAATCTCATGGGGAGCTGTTTCTACCCATTCCCCATTCTCCCAATATTTTCCTTTTTGGGTCACCTCACGAATATTAATCTCCGGATTGAAATTGGTCGCAAAAGCTTTCCCATGATCGCCTGCATTACAATCCACGATATCTAAATAGTGAATTTCATCAAAATGATGTTTCGCCGCATAAGCCGTATATACACTGGTCACCCCCGGATCAAAACCACAACCGAGAATGGCTGTCAGACCTGCCTTCTCAAATTTATCTTTGTAAGCCCATTGCCAACTGTACTCGAAATGAGCTTCGTCTTTCGGTTCGTAATTAGCTGTATCCAAATAGTTAACACCTGCTTCCAGACAAGCGTCCATGATGGTTAAATCCTGATAAGGCAAAGCCACGTTGATAACCAATTCGGGTTTGAATTCATTGAAAAGCATTACCAACTGAGGAACAATATCGGCATCGACCTGAGCAGTTTTAATTTCAACACCAGTTCGCTTCTTCACATCAGCAGCAATTACATCACATTTTGATTTAGTGCGACTCGCCAACATAATTTCAGTAAAGACATTCGAATTTTGAGCTACTTTTTGTGCTACCACAGTTCCAACGCCACCAGCGCCAATGATAAGTACTTTTCCCATTTTAATAAATATTTTGGTACAAAGTTAGGGAAAATTTCCGTAAAGATTATTATTTTGTACTTTTGCGTTTTAATAATATTATGATTATACATCTTCCCCCTGAGTGGGCAAAACAACAATTTATACAAATTACCTGGCCTCATGCTGGTACAGACTGGGCAGATATGCTGGATGAAGTAAATCTTTGTTTCGCTGAAATAGCCTGCAATATTATCCGTTTCGAATCGTTGTTGATTGTATGCAGGGATATCCAAAGTATAAAAGACCTACTCGGTGCAATTGATTTTTCAAGAATAACTTTCATCGAATTACCAAGCAACGATACCTGGGCAAGAGATCATGGCGGTATTACTGTTATTGAGGATGGTAAACGGATAATCTACGACTTTGCGTTTAACGGTTGGGGATTAAAATTCAATGCTGATTTAGATAATCAAATAACCCGCAAATTATTTGAAAAAGGGATCTTTAATGATGGTTATACATACCGAAACTGTTTGGATTTTGTACTTGAGGGAGGAAGTTTTGAATCGGATGGAGCAGGTACTTTACTTACAACGAGCACTTGTCTGTTGTCGGACAACCGCAACAACCTTTTAAAAGAAGAAATAGAAGAAAAACTGAAAGATTACTTTGGTTTAAAACGGGTTTTATGGCTGAATCATGGTTATCTGGAGGGCGATGATACAGACAGTCACATAGACACATTGGCAAGATTTTGTGATACTGAAACCATTGCCTATGTAAGATGTGAAGATGCAACTGACGAACATTACGAAGAACTAAAAAAAATGGAGGCTGAACTTCAGCAATTCACTTCAGTTTCAGGCAAACCTTACAAACTCATACCCTTACCCATGGCAGATGCAGTTTATGAAGATAGAGAAAGACTACCGGCAACATATGCTAATTTTCTAATAATAAACGGTGCGGTTTTAGTGCCTACCTATCAGTCACCAAAAGATGATATGGCATTGATGCAAATCCAAAAAGCATTTCCAAACAGAGAAATTGTTGGAATTGATTGTACCCCGTTAATTAAACAACACGGTTCGCTTCATTGTGTAACCATGCAATATACATAAGTTAAATTCAAACAAGCTCCGTAAGGAGCGACATATCTGTAAAAAATAAAATAATACACATGAAAATAGCCATAATACAACAATCAAATTGCGCTTCCCGCGAAGCGAATATTGCCAAACTGAAACAAAACATCATTGACTGCGCCAAACTGGGTGCCGAGTTGATTGTTTTACAGGAGTTACACAACGGGCTGTACTTTTGTCAGACAGAAGATCCGGATATTTTTGAACAAGCTGAAACTATACCAGGTTTTTCAACTGAATATTTCGGTAAATTAGCTAAAGAAACAGGTGTTGTTTTGGTTCTTTCATTATTCGAGAAAAGAGCTCCCGGCTTATATCACAATACAGCTGTGGTAATCGACAAAGATGGCAGCATTGCCGGTAAATACCGCAAAATGCACATTCCTGATGATCCTGCATATTACGAGAAATTTTACTTCACACCCGGAGATTTGGGTTTTCAACCGATTCAGACTTCCATTGGCAAATTGGGCGTACTGGTCTGCTGGGATCAATGGTATCCCGAAGCAGCAAGACTGATGACGATGGCAGGAGCTGATTTGCTTATTTATCCTACTGCCATCGGTTGGGAGAGCACTGATTCCGATGCAGAAAAAGCAAGACAACAAGAAGCGTGGATTACCGTTCAGCGCGGACATGCTATTGCCAACGGCATATATGTATTATCGTGTAACCGTACTGGTTATGAACCCGATCCCTCGGGAGTAACCAACGGGATTGAATTCTGGGGAAATAGCTTTGTTGCAGGACCGCAAGGTGAAATCATTGCACAAGCAAATAGTATAAATGACGAAAATCTGCTTGTAGATATTGACCTGACACGTTCTGAGACTGTTCGGCGGATGTGGCCATTCTTCCGCGACAGAAGAATTGATGCATTTGGGGACATCACTCAAAGATGGCTGGAAGAATAAAACAACAAGCATAACAAACATTGCAAATGCCCGAAACAAAATCATGTTTCGGGCATTTTTAATGCTATTCTAGTCGTTTACTTACTGAAAAAGAAATCACAGCGACGGTTAATCAAAGTCTTGGTAGGTGGATTCGGAATTTTTCCTTTTCCATTTGCCACCATCCGATCGTGTGCAATGCCGTGTAGCTTAATTAATTCGCTTTTCACCCTTTCGGCGCGTCGCAGACTGAGTTTCTGATTATATATACCAGAACCCAAATTATCGGTATAACCCCTGATCTCAAGCATCAAAGTTGGATCGCTTTTCATCCTGTTCGCCACTTTTACAATCGTAATCTGCGCTAATTTATCCAGCTGATAACTATCAAAATCAAAATACACCGACAGCAAATCATCAATCTGAACAGCTTTCACACCCAAACTTCTACCCCAAAAATCGACAGGTGTTCCCAGAGGGGTGTTCGGCTCTAAATCGCGCACATCCGGTACACCATCCTGATCAGTATCCGGTCCGTCATTCGAAAGGATCCCTTCAAGTTTCACAAAACGCTCCCCAAGATTATCCAGTTTGTTATCAAAAACATCCATTCTGATGGATAGATTATTAACATCCTGTTGTAAATTATTGATGATAGTCATGTATGGATCTTTAACATCGAAAACCTCATCTCTAAAGTGCTTTTTATCGGCGGTAACAAATTTATATCTCAGCGAAAAGCCCGCACTTTGCCAAACATCTTTGTATAGATGACGAAAAATCGATTCCATATGATCGGTGTTTGTCCAGACTTTCTTAACATTTAGTCCAACAACATAATTCTTGCTAAGGTTATAATTCAGAGAAATTGTACCCGGGAAAATAAAATAGGTAGGTGGAAATACAACCCCCTGAACGGGATCTGGAGTGAACGGCCTTGTAGTGGCATATTCTGGCCAGACAGAGCCACCAAATCCGATACCGAAACTACCCCATAAACTCCATTTTTTACTTTTCTTTCCTCTAAGGATACCTAATGCATCGAGACTGAGATAGGTTGCCGTAGCTATATTCCCTGACAAGAATTTTTCATTTTCGTCTTCTTGATTAAAAATATCTCCATCTACACTCCAACCAATTGCCAGGTTTGGATGTAAGTTATAATCAATCGAGAAACCTAAATTGGGACTTCTAAGTATGCCTGTCCAATCATATTCAGGGTCTAAATCACCATCATATCTATTCACTCCTGTATTCATCGAAACCGACCATCGTCCATACTTCGAAATTCTATCCGCCAAATCACCCGCATGAACAGCAATAAAGCAACATAAAAGTAGAAATAGCAGGATGTTTTTTTTCATACTTGATTGAATAATCTGGTTTTGTCTCTATCAACATATAGTTGGAGGCAAAAATACTGATAATAATCAAGCACATACATGCATTCCAAACCCACTTTTCAACAATTCGAAGTGGCTTAATCAACAATTTATCAACAGTTTTTTTGTGATTTTGTTGATATCTTTTCTAGCCATCAAAAACGAATCTTGCTTTAGGTCCGAGCAATCTCTACTTTTTTGGTTGGATCAAAGTTTTTATTCCGTAGATTTACATTTTCAACCACCCTTTCTGCCAACAGATGAAAGGCCCTTCCGGCAATCGAATCTTCAACGGCAGCAATCGGTTTTCCGGCATCTCCACCTTCACGAATGCTTTGCACGATAGGAATTTGGCCTAATAACGGGATATTTAATTCTTCGGCCAACCGTTTTCCTCCATCTTTACCGAAAATATAATATTTATTCTCCGGCAATTCAGCAGGTGTAAACCACGCCATATTCTCAATCAATCCAAGGACAGGCACATTAACCTTATCACCGGTAAACATATTCACACCTTTCCGCGCATCTGCCAATGCAACATCCTGAGGAGTTGTCACCACCACAGCTCCTGTTATACCCATAGTCTGAACCAAAGTCAAATGAATATCGCCGGTCCCAGGAGGTAAATCCATCACAAAATAATCCAATTCTCCCCAATTGGCGTCCGTAATTAACTGTTTTAGGGCATTACTTGCCATACTGCCTCTCCAAACCAAAGCGTTGTCTGGATCCACAAAGAACCCGATAGATAGTATTTTCACACCATATTTCTCAATTGGCATAATCATCTGTCGGCCATCTACATCTTCCATCAACGGACGAGCATCTTCTACCCCGAACATTTTGGGCATGGAAGGACCGTGAATATCTGCATCCAGTAAACCAACCTTGTAACCCAAAGAAGCCAAGGCAATCGCCAGATTCGACGAGACAGTTGACTTGCCAACACCGCCTTTACCAGAAAAGACTGCAATAATATTTTTTACGCCAGGCAAGATGGAATTCGTTTTCGGTTTTGGGACTTCTTTCTGAACTGCATGTATATTGCCTTTGATATCCACATCTTCGCCGATATAAGTTAGAATTGCAGTCTCGGCGGCTTTAATCACAGACTTGACAAACGGATCGTTTTGTTTCTCAAACACGATTGAAAAAGAAACGCTTTTTCCGTCAATGCGTATATCATCCTGCACCATACCGGATGATACAATATCTTTACCTGTACCGGGATAACGCACATGGGTAAGCGCATCCAGTATTAATTTGGGATAAAGTGTCATTTTATTATTTTTAATGAGTTATATATAGTAATCAAAAAAATATTCGAATTCATTCTGTCACACTTTCATCAGTTATACATCTTGCATATTGTGCCGCTTGCTCCGACCAAAACTGCGGTAGGGATCAGACTCAATCTCTATTTGAGGTTCTATAAAAGCTTCTCGTTTTTCTAACAAAAACTGCATATATTTAATGGTAAGTCCTCTTTCCAACCACTGTTGTTCGTAATAGGTCTTGATTCCAAGAATGGGATCATTGATTGTTGAAGCATATAAATCATCAGTTGAAAACACAACAGGGAAGCTATTTGCTGCAACCATTTCGCAAGTGTAGGTGTACATGAAATTGCTATCCGTTTTCAGGTGAATCATGCCTTCTTCTTTCATGACCTGCTGATATAATTTCATAAAGTTCGTGGCCGTAAGACGTTTGGTTGCTTTTTTCATTTGCGGATCGGGAAACGTCAGCCAAATCTCCGAGATTTCATCTTTAGCAAAAAAATGATGAATCATTTCAATATTCGTACGCAAGAAAGCCACATTGCACATTCCTCTTTCAAAAGAATCTTTGGCGCCCGTCCACATGCGTGCTCCTTTAATATCGACACCAATGAAGTTCTTTTCAGGAAAAAGATTAGCCAGTCCAACCGTGTATTCACCTTTTCCACAACCCAATTCGAGGACAATAGGATGATTGTTTTTAAAATACATCGCATTCCATTTCCCTTTGTTTGCAAATTCTTTTCCGGCTAACACCTCATGCGAAGACACCTGAAAAACATGTGGAAACAAGTTCATATCGGCAAATTTAGCCAATTTATTCTTTCCCATACTGATATGCTAATCTTAGGCCAATGGCATTTATTCCCTTTAAATTATCTTCCCGCATGCCATGCCTGATTTTATAAGTATAAACTCCCGGAGAATCAAATTGCTGCTGATAAGGAACTGATAATAAATATACTGAGCCTGAACCCGCACCCAACCACTTGCCCGTATGATCGGCCAGATTACAGGCAATGGTATCATTGAACAATATGCTGTCTGGAGATTGCTTTTCGACAAATAACCACAAATTCTGATATGGATATGCGCCGGTGTGTCGCACATTTAAAAACAGATTATAGCGTAAATCAGGCTCGTTAACTTCCATTTCGAAAGCACAAATACTATCAGCAGACCAACCAGCAGGAGCTATCAGTTTGAATTCGTTAAAAACGGCCTTTTTAGCACATGCCACAAAAAACAACATAACAAAAAAACTAAAATAAAGAGGATTAATTGGCAAGCGGCTTTTCATTTTTTCTTTGCTCATTGGATTGATTTGAATTCTTTTTCTTCAATATCGGGCGATTGTAGTTACCTGTTTTTTTTCCTTTCTTTTGTGTATCAAAACGTGTTAGACTATCTCCCCCAATCACATTGTCATAATCAACCTTCTTCACCTTTTCCTCTTCTGATTTTGCTTCTAAGGAGTCCGGTTTAATTCCTTTTTTATTTAACGCAATAATTTCCTTTGCTCGCTCCGCCGAAATTGACACTATATTAGCCCCGAAATTTTGAGACGTAGAATACGAAACAGAAGATTTAAAAGCATCAGTTTTAAAATGATAGTACGTAGTCTCCATCGTTTCAAGTTGAATCTCGCGAGATGGGAAATCTTTCATGGCATCAACATACGTGTCCAATTCGTAGTTCATGCAACATTTCAACTTACCACACTGTCCTGCCAGTTTCTGGGGATTCATGGAAATATCCTGCTGACGAGCTGAGGTGGTAGACACAGAATTGAAATTTGTCATCCAACCGGAACAACACAACTCCCTACCGCAAGAACCAATTCCACCGATTCTTCCAGCTTCCTGTCGCGCTCCGATTTGTTTCATTTCAATACGTACCCTAAATGTTTCAGCGAAAACTTTAATCAATTGTCTGAAATCTACCCGTTCATCAGCGATATAATAAAAAATGGCTTTGTTTCCATCGCCCTGATATTCTACATCGCCAATTTTCATGTTTAATTTCAAACTTTCAGCAATCTGTCGAGCTTTAATCATTGTTTCCTGCTCTTTGCCCTTTGCTTCGTTGAATTTCTCCAAGTCAGTCTCCTTGGCTTTACGATATATCCGCTTAACTTCGTATTTTTCAGGATTGATACTTTGTTTGTTCATTTGGAGTAAAACCAACCGACCGATTAGCGTTACTTCTCCAATATCATGACCGGGAGAAGATTCTACAGCAATCACATCTCCTTTTTCCAAAGGAATCTTCGTGCTATTCAGGTAAAATCCTTTTCTTGTATTTTTAAATTGCACTTCCACATAATCCGTATCTTGTTGTGTTTCCGGCAAATCGCAAAGCCAGTCGAATGTGCTTAGTTTTTGATGCGAATTCCTGCAGCAACCTTTTTTATTTGCGCAGCAACCTCCGCTATTGAGTGTATGTTCCATATAATATTATCTTTTAAGTAGCATGATAATCTTCAAAACCAAGTCGAAGAAAACCATTTTTGCATTTACATTTTGTTCAATATGTCTTTCGGCCAAAGCAAACTCAAGCATCAAATCTTCCACATTTCTTTCGTGTATAAATGCAGAAAAATTTTCAGAAAAGGATGCCTCAGACAGGGTTAAATAATTCAACCCCGGGTTTTTCAAATTCAATATAAAATTCTCGCGCGTCAGATGTTGGGCATAAATCAAAAAACCTTTCTGACGTTCACGGCCAACACTTGATTGCGCCATTTCGTCGGCCCATTTTTTTAAGGTTTTCAACGAAGCATGATCTTTCCGGTTTCCTACTTGCCAGGCCAGACGCATTACAGTAACAAATCTATCAAAATTTTGTTTTTTCTCGTCTCCTTCTTTTAACAAATTCAGAGCTGCCAGATAACTCCCGTTTGCAATCCGGGCAGCATTCAGTGCATCATGTTGTGTAATTTCAATTTCAGGATTTGTGAGCAACGCAGTAACGATATCTTCAACCTGCAGCGAAGGGATGTTTACATGTTGCGTACGGGACAAAATGGTTGTAATAATTTCATCCGGTTTATTGGACACCAGCAAAAAAACAGTTTTTTCAGGCGGCTCTTCAAGAATCTTCAATAATTTGTTGGCGCAGGTAATATTCATCTTCTCAGGCAGCCAAATAATCATCACTTTGTATTCAGATTCATAAGTTTTCAAACTCAGTTTTCTAATAATCTCCTGACTCTCGTTGGCGTAAATCATACCTTGTTTAGCATCATCAGTAATTTTCGCATACCAATCATTCACACCAAAATAATGATTATTGATAAACATTTCCCTGAAATCAGAGATGAAATCGTCGCAAACCACTGAACTTTTGCCGGTAGGCTTGATAACGGGAAACACAAAATGCAAATCAGGATGAGCTAATTTGGCGTACTTCACGCATGAAGGGCAAATTCCGCATGAATCGATTTCTGTTCTGTTTTCACAGCAAATATATTGTGCATAAGCAATTGCTAATGCTAATTTCCCAATTCCTTCAGGACCGCGAAACAATTGAGCATGCGGTATCCGCTGTTCCACAACAGTGCGAATTAATCGATCTTTGATTACTTCCTGACCAAGTACTTGAGACAATAACATGCTAATGCGGTTTTTCTTCGAAAATTTAATTCGCAAATTTACTGATAATATTCGACAGATAAAAATACTACTCCCCCTTTTACGAACGAAAATACTATATAGAAAGGGAATTTTTAACTATCTTTGCGCTTCAATTAATGTTGCGTTTCCCATGACTGAACTTCAACCACATAGCCTTTGGAATTTTTTTCATCAAATCACTTTAATTCCACGTCCTTCAAAAAAAGAAGAGAAAATTAGCGCATTTCTTGTAGACTTTGCCAATCAACACAAGTTGTCTTGGGTGAAAGATGCTGTAGGTAATCTGGTTATATCGAAATCGGCAACTTCAGCTTATGAAAATCGCCCCCCGGTTATATTGCAAGCACATATCGATATGGTTTGCGAGAAAAATGCAGATGTGGTGCACAACTTTGATACAGATGCTATTCAAACCTTTATTGATGGGGATTGGGTTAAAGCCAAAGGGACTACTTTGGGAGCCGATAATGGTATTGGCGTAGCGATGATGCTAGCCCTATTGGCTGCTGACAATCTTCAACACCCTCCACTGGAATGTCTGTTTACGGTCGATGAAGAAACCGGTTTGACGGGAGCCAACGGCCTCGAAAAAAACTTACTGAAAGGCTCTATTTTGATTAATCTCGACTCGGAAGATGATGGTGAGATTTTCATTGGTTGTGCCGGCGGAATCGGAACAAAAGCTTTGCTTTCTTACAAAACTGAACCAACACCTGTAGGACTGTTTGGTTTCAGGGTAAAAGTTTCCGGTCTGACAGGTGGCCATTCGGGTGGTGACATCCATTTGGGACTTGGGAATGCCATCAAGATATTGAATCGTTTTCTTTGGCAAGTGAATCAGAACATGGATTTGCGATTAATTGCTTTCGAAGGAGGAAATCTACACAATGCTATTCCCAGAGAGGCATTTGCTCATGCAGCGATTCCATATCATGCAAAAGAAACGATTCGTGTGATGCTGAATCATTTCATTGTTGATTCAGAAGAATTATTCAAAGACATTGAACCCAAACTTCGGATAACACTCGAATCTGATGCATTGCCTGATTCAATTATGGAGAAAGCAGCTTCCGATTGCCTTCTCAACACCCTGTATGCTTGTCCGCATGGCGTAATTGCCATGAGCAAAGAAATGTCGGGAATGGTCGAAACATCTACCAATCTGGCATCTGTGAAAATGAAAGAAAATCAGGTCATAGAAATAAATACCAGTCAACGTAGTTCGTTTGAATATTCAAAAACGGATATCGCTGCGCAGATCTTTGCAGTTTTTAAACTTGCCGGAGCAACAGTCATTCAATCTGATGGCTATCCGGGTTGGCAACCGAACCTGAACTCTGCAATTTTGAAGCAAGCTACAAAATCATACGCAGCACTCTTTCAGGTTAAACCGAAAATCAAAGTAATCCACGCAGGTTTGGAATGCGGTCTGTTTTTAGAAAAATACCCGCATTTAGACATGATTTCAATTGGCCCACAAATGTATGGAGTACATTCACCTGATGAACGATTGAGCATTGCATCTACCCAAAAAACATGGAAATGGCTCGTCGAAATTCTTAAATCTTGTTAATTTGTTGCCAGTTTACTTTAAAAAAAATGAATACAAAAAGAAAAATCATCAACGATCCTGTTTTCGGATTCATTAATATTCCGAATGATTTTTTGTATGATATTATCCAACACCCATACTTTCAGCGCTTAAGCAGAATCAAACAACTGGGACTGTCGTCTTATGTGTATCCTGGAGCCCAACATACCCGCTTGCAACATTCTTTGGGTGCAATGCATCTGATGGGGGAAGCCATCAGCCAGTTGAGACTAGCTGGACATACTATCACTCCCGATGAGGAATCGGCGGTAAAGGCTTGCATTTTACTTCATGACATAGGACACGGACCTTTTTCGCATGCATTGGAGCATAGTTTGGTGCCAGGAGTCAGTCATGAAGAGATTTCTTTGTTGATTATGAAGAAAATCAATCTGGAGTTTGGAGGAAAATTAGACAAATCGATTGCTATTTTTCAAAACAAATATCCAAAAATATTTCTCCATCAATTGGTTTCGGGTCAATTAGACATGGATAGGTTGGATTACCTGAGTCGGGACAGCTTTTTTTGTGGAGTCAGTGAAGGTATCATCGGAGCATCACGCATAATCAAGATGTTGAATCTGCACGAGGGTCGGTTAGTTGTTGAAGCTAAAGGAATTTATTCCATTGAAAAGTTTTTAGTTGCCCGCAGGCTGATGTACTGGCAAGTTTATTTGCATAAAACTTCAGTTGCAGCCGAAAAAATGCTGGTCAATATTTTAAAACGTGCTAAAGAGTTAGCATCGCAAGGAGTTGAATTATTTGCAACGCCTGCTTTACATTATTTTCTGTATCATCGAGTTGGTTTGACTGATTTTTCAGAAACCGGTGATGCTTTTGATAATTTCATGATGTTGGATGATTCTGATTTTTTCTCAGCATTGAAAGTATGGTCGAGTCATCCGGATTTTGTTTTATCATTGCTGTGCAAATCGTTTATAAACAGAAGGTTATTCAAAGTAGAGATCAGAACACAACCTACCGAAAATAACGATTTGGAAAAGATAATAAAAAGATATAAGGAACGTTTCAATATCAGTTCTTCTGAGGCACAGTATTTCATGGGAGATGAAATTGTAAGCACCGACACCTATCGCCCTGAAGATGATATAATTAACATCTTGATGAAAGATGGAAGTATAAAAGACATTGCTGAAGCCTCCGACATGCTGAATATTCAAGTTCTGACAAAAAAAGTACAAAAACACTTTTTTTGTTATTACAAACTAGAAGATTAACAAAAAATTAATCCCGTTGTAAGCTGTTTTTACTAACTAAATGTTTAAAAAAATGATTTTAACCCTGATTATATTGAATTTGTTTATTAATTTTGCGCCCAAATATTTTTTATGAAATTTTCCGCCCAACAAATAGCTGATTTTCTTAAGGGAACAGTAGATGGTGATCCAACTGTC
>JAUSNQ010000134.1 GCA_030655595.1 Paludibacter sp. | reverse complement strand
ATTCTATGTTAACTTTTAGATTCAATGTTAGATGTTGGTTTGGGAAAAAGCCATATCTTTGCACAATATGAAAAATATCGGGGTCATAAAAACGTTTACCTTTACGGCTATGCTTCTTGTTTTTATACTGCAAGGAATCTGGCTTTACCGCACGTACAAGGAAACTGAAGCCAAATTACACCTGGAAATAAACAATGATTTTAGCGCTGCCGTAGAAAAGGAGCTGATGTCGCGGTTTACATTGTACAACGATAGTATCCTTGAAAAGGAAACGAATGATACAAATCAGGATCCGTACGTCTTATTTGATTCAGGGAATTCATCATTAAGCAATGAAGATCCGGGTGAAGATTTTTCAATCGCATTACAAGAATATCTTTTTTTTCAAAAGGAATTTCTGTCTATAGATTCGATAAGCGCTGTTTTCTCTCAGCTGCTTTTAAGTAAGAATATCCATGGAAGATTCATTATCAATCGTATAAACACGCAAACAGGAGAAGTGCTTGAAACCACTGATCATACACATCATGGTTCATTAAAGGGTGCTTTTTATTCCAGGGTTATCCCGGTCCGCTTAGATAAAAGTGAAGGGGTGCAAGTGTTGCTTGTTTCTCCTTTCGGCGTTATTTTCCTGCAAATGGCTTTAATCCTAACTCTTTCTGTCCTGCTTATTTTGTTTGTAGCATACGCCATGTTTTACCAGATGAGCTCGCTGCTTAAAGAAAAACATTTGAGGCAACTACATACCGATTTTTCGCACGCCCTTACGCACGACATGGCAACGCCACTGCAAACGATAGCTCAGGTAAATAATCTGCTCGCCAACGAGAAACTGTACAACGATCCGGATAAGCGTGCGAAATATATCGATATTGCCCGACAACAAATACTGAATCTGCAAGCTCTCACAGATAGAATACTTACCGTAGCAAAGGCGCAAAAATCTGCATTAGAAGTAAACCTCTCGTTGGTGAATCTCAGGGAGATAATTTTTCGCTTAGCCGACAAATTTAAAGTGCAGGCTAAAAAGCCCGTGGAAATTTATGTTTCTTTTGCTCCTGAACACATAAACATGCAAGCAGATGCCACCTTACTTTCCAATGCAGTAAGTAACCTAATTGACAATGCGATAAAATATTCGGGTAGTAAGGTTAAAATCATGATCCGTTGCGAACGAAAAAACGGTGATGTGTTTATTCACATAAAAGATAATGGATACGGCATGTCGGAAAAAGATCAGGCTAAAACATTTACGATGTTTGAACGTGGTAAAGCAGTAGCGCGGAAAGAAGCCAAAGGATTTGGATTAGGGCTGAGCTATGTAAAAAGCGTGGCAGAGGCTCATGGTGGTGCAATCAACTTGTTCAGTAAAGAAGGTGAGGGATCAGAGTTTGTGTTGTTTTTGCCGTCATGTTAATGCCCACGCACGGGTTTCAAGTAACAGTCATTTAATATGTTACGAATAGAGAACAACTGTCTGCGGTTATAAACGCCCTGCAAGGTATTTTGCAGGGCGGCTTTTCTCAATCAGATGAATTGTTTTCATGGTTATTGGTTGTTTCTTTATGCCCTGTGCCAATACAGGAATCATGGCGATAAGCGATGCGGGTTTTCCTGTAAAGCATACTTCAACGTAGCTGTAATAAAATGAATAATAATTTCTGCGTGCAAAATTGTGGACTTTTCATTAATAATCAGGTTAACATGACGTTATATAACATTTTTCGCTGTATAACATGCTGATTATAAGAAGTAATCAAGCGGGCGATTCACGCCTGACACGGATATTATTAACGTAGATACGGATTTGTCTTTAACTTTTCCGTTCAGCGTTATACAACAGTTCTGAAAAAAGCTATATCTTTGCGCTACATGATAAACAAGTGAAAGAGATTTCCCATAACTTCTACTACTTTAAAATTTAAAATCATAACCAAAAATGATCAAGATTCTTTTGATAGAAGACGACGAAGCTTGCGCTTATGCCATTCAAGGGGGATTGGAACTGCTGGATTGTTACGAAGTGGCGGTAGCTCATAATGGAAGAGAAGGGCTGGGTAAGTTCGAAAACTTCTTGCCGGATGTGATTGTTACGGATATTGAAATGCCTGAAATGGATGGTTATGAGTTGGTAAAGCAAATACGGGAAAAAGATAAATCTGTAGTCATCATCATGGAATCAGGGAGAACCATGCCCAAAGATGTACTAAGAGGATACGAACTCGGGGTAGACGATTACATCAAAAAGCCTTTTGTAGCAGAAGAATTACACGCACATATACAAGCTATACTGAAACGGACGGGAAAGCAAAACCGCAAAAACATACCTTCTTCATCCGATTACCTCTATATTGGAAATTACAAGTTTGATATCTGCAAAAAAACGCTGGAATTAAGCATGCAAAAACAGAAACTCACCAAACGAGAAGCGAGCATCCTGAAAATGTTATCTGAAAACAAAAACACCTTGGTCTCCCGCGAAAAAATTCTTGCTGATTTCTGGGGAAGTACCGATTACTTTCACTCTCGTAGTTTAGATGTATTTATCTCCAAACTGCGCAAATATCTTGCCCTTGATCCTTCCATTCAAATTGTTACGGTAAAAGGAAAAGGAATCATGCTGGAAACATAAGGCATATCAACAGCTTACTCTTTCACCTCAAAAGTATTCATTCCGAACACTTTCCTTTCAATTAATTAAGATGTAATTTTATTCAATTAATTTGTCATTATGCAGATTATTCGTATATTTGCACCCTCTTATTAAATAATTATACATTTATCTCATTGTTTTACAAATCTAATTCAATTTAATCATTATGAAAAACAAAAGAAGCCGATTACAAATTATTACGGAGATTCTTCGCTCCTCGGTTGTTGGAAGTCAGGAAGATTTGCTTAGTTTATTGTCAGAGCGCAAACTAAATGTAACGCAAGCTACTTTGTCGCGCGATTTGAAACTTTTGAAAGTAGCAAAAACTCCTCTGGCAAATGGCACCTACAAATATGTATTGCCATCCATCACCAAAACCATCAGTCCGCAGGGAACCTACAACCATTTGACCTCGCATGGAGCTGTTTTGAGTATCGAGTTCTCGGGCACACTTGCAGTTGTAAAAACAAAACCGGGTTACGCATCGGCCATTGCATGGGACATCGACAACAAAGGGTCGTTCGAAATACTTGGAACCATTGCCGGCGACGACACAATTCTGATTATTCCACGCGAAGGTGTATCGCGCGAACAAATACTTACTTTGATGGATCTGACTTTTTCTGAAGATAAATAAAAGTTAATCGAACTTACCCTCACAGGGGCTCTCTTAAAATTAAAAAAAATGAACGCTGATATAAAAGATAATATTGTTGTACAGGTTGCAGATGATAACTTTTTGGGATACATTGAAACAATATTAAAAACCATAGAAGAAGCTGCAAAAGTACGCGGAACAGGGATTGCTCGTCGATCGCCCGAGTACCTCGAACAAAAAATGAAAGAAGGTAAAGCAATCATTGCTTTGTCGGGAGATGAATTTGCCGGATTTTGCTACATTGAAAGCTGGGGCAACAAGCAATTTGTTGCAAACTCCGGTCTCATTGTCGTGGAAAAATTCCGGGGTGGCGGATTGGCAAAACGCATCAAACGTAAAGCTTTTGAATTATCCAGAAAACTGTATCCGGACGCCAAGATATTCGGATTGACAACCGGCTTGGCCGTCATGAAAATCAACTCGGAACTTGGCTATAAACCGGTTACATTCTCTGAATTAACCGATGATGAGGCTTTCTGGTCAGGTTGTCAGAGTTGTGTAAACTACGATATCCTGCAACGCACCAGTCGCAAACATTGTCTGTGTACCGGAATGTTGTACGATCCAAAATGGGAGGCAGATAAAAAGAAAACAAACGGACCAAAACAGCAAATTACCCAGACAGTTAAGCGTTTAGCGAATAAATTAAAAAAATCATAACACCATATTTTATAAACCACAAAAGGCACAAAAGGAAGACTAAGGGAACACAAAAGAACTAAAAGCTAAGAGCTAAAAAACTAAGAGTGATACTATTTATTCACTTTCGTGTTATAAAGTGACTAATGTGGTTTAATATCTAATATTTATCTTTTGTGTTCCCTTAGTCTTCCTTTTGTGCCTTTTGTGGTTCAAAATATATTAAAATTACTTAAAATGAAAGAAAAAGAATTATTAGCCTTCTCGGGAGGTCTCGACACATCATTCTGCGCCATGTATCTGGCAAAAGAAAAAGGATATGAAGTCCACACGGCGGTTGCCAATACCGGCGGTTTCAGCGAAGCAGATTTAAAAGTCATCGAAGACAAAGCGTACCGACTGGGTGCTAAAAGTCACAGAGCCATTGATGTAACTGAAGCATATTACGAACAAAGTATCAAATACATGGTTTTCGGAAATGTGCTACGTAACGGCACCTACCCAATTTCAGTGAGTTCCGAACGCATCTTTCAAGCAATTGCCATCATCAATTACGCCAAAGAAATCAATGCGGATTATGTGGCGCACGGAAGCACAGGAGCCGGCAATGATCAGGTGCGTTTCGACTTAACATTTGAAATTCTGGCACCCAACATCAAAATACTAACTCCTACCCGTGACATGGTGCTGACACGCGAATACGAAATTAACTACCTGAAAGAACATGGTTTTGTCGCCGACTTTACAAAAATGGAGTATTCCATCAACAAAGGGCTTTGGGGAACCAGCATCGGGGGTAAAGAAACCCTGAAATCGGAGCAGACTTTGCCTGATGAAGCCTATCCAAGTCAGGTTGTGAAAACAGAGGAAGAAACGGTTACCATCAGCTTTGAGAACGGAGAAATCACGGCCATCAACGGAGAAAAAGACAACAACAAAATCAAGCTCATCAACAAGTTGGAAGATATTGCTAGCAAGTTCGGTATCGGTCGCGACATGCACATCGGCGACACCATCATCGGCATCAAAGGTCGTGTTGGATTCGAAGCCGCTGCTCCTTTGCTGATTATCAATGCACACAAAATGCTGGAGAAACACACACTCACCAAGTGGCAACAGTACTGGAAAGACCAATTGGGCAACTGGTACGGCATGTTCCTGCACGAAGCGCAATACTTAGAACCGGTGATGCGCGACATCGAGCAATTTCTGCAAAGTTCACAGCAAAATGTTACAGGTACGGTGATCATCAAATTACGCCCGTTGAGTTATACGCTGGTGGGAGTTGACAGTCCGTTCGATCTCATGAAAACTGATTTCGGGGAATATGGTGAAATCAACCGTGCCTGGAGTGCCGACGATGTGAAAGGATTCACCAAAATCCTCGGCAACCAGATGAAAATTTATTACAACGTGCAGAAACGCAACGAAAAGTAAATTGAAACAATAAAACTAAGATTGCACGTTGAAGCCTCTGTAGTAATGCAGGGGCTTTTTAAATTTGAACCACATATTCGTGGGCTCTTCTGTGTTTATCCATTTCTTTCTAGGAATTTTCTTAACTGATTCTGATGGGTCGCTTTTCAGGTTGTAAAGAGATTCTTCAAACTGCAGCCACTGCTCGGTATCTGGCTGACCATCTTTCCCTGTAAGGTTTGGGTCGACATACAGGTAAGTGTGAGGAGAATGCTCAATAAACCAACATTTTGTAACACTTTTTAAAACCTGTACCCCGCACCTATGCCGACTTCCAACACCGACTCTCCCTGATAATAAATCTGGTACTGCGCGGTTAAACCAAGCACCCATTTCGCAGAAAGTTGATAATGGATATCAAAGGCACCAACCAATCCGGCACGCAAATTACTGGCTGCATCCACATCCGTGACCTGCTGCCAGTAATCGCTGGTTGGTCTTTCGCGATATTTATAATTTGAAACAGTAAATAACTTGCTCTGATAGGCGCCCGACAAGCCAAGGCCTGCTGAAAGCCCCCAGCGATAAGTTGTAACAAATTGCCAAGTTGGAATAATGGCTACATGCATCTGTGCCAGATTGTAATACAAATTCAAAAACTGAATATTACCGATAGTTTGATCAATTTCCCGTTCGCGGTAGGTTGTTAACATGCCCAATTCAACTTTGTATGAGAGGGGCTTATCAGCTTGCCAGTGATAACCGACTGAATAACCAACACCTTGTAGCATGTTATGGGGAACAAAAGCATAATTGAGTCTTCCGTAGATTTCTTTTGAATCCTGAGCCTGAAGTGCAAACGACAGGCAAATAACGAGCAGCAACAATATTTTTTTCATTGATTCTGATTTGTTTTATTAGTGAAAAGCATAAACCAACCTAACCTTACAGCGATAATTTTTGGGCAATGACACAAACCTCACTGTATCTGAATTTTCACTCACTTCCAAAGCCCAGGCATGTGTATCATCCACTTCGGTTGATGTCCAGTAATAACCCGTGGAGCCATTGCTTTGAAGCTGGTTATTAACCACATAACCAGACAAGCCTAATCCCAGACCGTACTGATTATCAACCTGAAGATTATATCCAGCAAGCGTTTCTCCGTAAAAAAGATCAATCAAATTCTGCCAGTCGGATTTATTGGGTAAACTGAAATAGCTGTAAACGAACTTAAGTTTTGCCGCTTCATTCCAACTGATATACGATCCATTTTGAAGTGAATCTGTGGTGTTGGTGACATTGTCAGAACCACTGAGCAGGAAATTCCAGGTCATCCAGTCGCCGCCCAAAGCGCCTGCCTTTTCATTTTGATAGCGCTTGCGGGGAATTTCAATCTGATTCATGCGTAAGGTATCTAACCGAAAATTATACATAAACCGGCTTCGGTAAACCTCTTTGCTGACTTCAGTGATACGTCCGTTTTCATCCTTTACCTGAAGGGTGACAATTTTGATGTAATTGTTGATTGATTGTCCCACCGAAACATATACCGGATCGGTGAGCCAGGGTGTGTCGAACTGCGACTGATCTTCATCGTAATCCCATCGGTAGCTCAGCGCTTTTCCTTCTACTGAAACAGAACTGCTTGCATCAAGCACCCATTTGAATCCGGGGACAAAACCTGTGGTTGAAAAGTTGGCTGCCGGATAAATCTCATCTTCGGAACATGAATTAAATACGAAAATTGTTCCTAAAAGAATAAGTATTGTTTGAATTTGTTGTTTCATCATTTGAATTGATTATTCGCCGGCACTGATTGCCAGTCCAATGAGTATTTTGATTCCGAAACCGGGTTCGCTTAACTGGAAGTTATAATTCACAAAGGCATTGGCATCTACATAAAAAAAATTGCTGATGCGTTGCTGGATACCGATATTCAGCTCTGGTGAAGGGATTAACGAAATATACCTGTCCTGTGCGTTTTCTGCAAAACGGGTGGTTGCCCTGACCAAACCTGAGGCCTTTGCACCGGCATACACCCCGTTGCAGTTGTTCCCACTCAATCCCTGTTGTATTTGTTTCGATTTGTTGATGTAATGGCGCACTCCCAGATCAAAGGAATTGATTAAAACAGTCCCGTGGCTCAGTAACATCAGCTCCTGATTGAGCTCGGCAAGACCACTCCACGCTTTACCCAACTTGCTTTCGTACGACAGCTGGGTCAGGACAATACTGAAATCGTATTTCTCATTGGGTTTAAACGGAGAAATGGCGATTTTGAACAACCTTGTTTCGTCGCGCAGAAACATATCCAATGATTCATATTTCAGTTTGTAATACGACTCATCTGATGAAGTTTGAGTTTCAACAACGATACTATCTTCCTGCGCCTGTACAAGCATGGTGGAAAAAAGCAGGAAAAAGAACAGCACCCGAAGATTAAATAGTTTTCTGTACATATGATTAATGTTTTGGAGAGGCATTCAGACCGATTCCGATGGACAATGTGGAGACAACATCTCCTGAATTATAGGCATCAATATGCGCCCGGATGTTTAAGTATAGGGTTGAATTAACTTTAGTGATGTAACCTGCCGACAAGGAGTAGCCGGGTGTGAAATAATTCTCAGCACTATATCCTATCCGGTTCAAAGACTGTATATTTCCCTGATATTCATAGGAATAATGCGTTCCGAAACCGGGAGAAATATTCGACATATACCCCAGCACACCTCCCGCTGCCAGATAAAAAATACGATTACCGGTTTTGAAGGGAGTAATGCCAATTTCGGCAGCAATGTTAACTCCGGTTTGATTCTCGAAACCACCATCAATCCAACTATTGCCATTAACGATCCATCCCTGAATTCTTTCCATGTGAAACAGTCGTGGTGAGAAGGATTTGAAATGTGTAATCTCGTTGCTGATGCCCCAGCAATCGCCGTTTCCGGAAAAAATATATCCCGGGTTCAGCGAGACAATCCGCTGGTTGAAGCGACTGTTTGCAAAATCTCCTGCCATTATCCAGCTAGCGGTCAACAACATACAACCGACAAGCATCGCTTTTTTAATTTTAATCAGATCAATCATTTTAATTTTATTTTTATCGGACAATAGGTAGTAGTAACAAAAATGGATTTAGGTGATGATTTTGAGTTCCACCGATATGTTGGTGTAACAACTTTATCAAACACTTCCACCTCACTGTAAATGGTTTTTAAATCTAAGTTATAATCTGAAGCAGGCGTTTGCAGGTTTACTTCCGTGCGGATCCCGGTAACACGTATCTGCTCACAATCACTTGTAAGCGTTGCTTTTAGGACACCATACTTCATATTCAAATCGGTTGTTGCACCGCAATGGGTAATCACAGCATCCGATTTAGATAAATCTCCGGTTAGCTTTCCTGCGATATTTTGAGCCGTCAGATTCGTGTATTTTAATTGAAGATTTGTAATTCCACTGATATTTTGCATGTCGATCCGTCCAAAGGAGATATCAACAGATTTACTACCGGTCAGATTCATCAGAGTTACGCTTCCGTATAAATTATTGAGTTGAAAGACTATGTTTTCCGGGACAGTTAGCTCGTAAACCACGCTTAAATTGCTTTCAATTTTGCGATTAGCCCTTTCGTAGAAGTTTTTCAGGTTTAATTGTGTGCCATCTTTCTCGGAGACAAACCTGATGTGTTTCAAATCATTCAGTGCAATTTTCGGATTTTTATGTTTGGCAACCAGCAAGATTTTCAATTCTACCACACTCTGAGATTTTCCCCTGATTCGGATGGTCGCTTTTTCGCCCTGAATAAGCATAGAAGTACAATCTTCAAAACGATACTCCAGGGTTTTCGTCGCTTTCTGAATCAGATCTTGTGAAGTGAGGTTCAAAGCCTGAAATATCAGCAGTATGGCAATGATTATCCTCTTTCTCATGATTGAATCAATAGTATCAAATCCTGAATGGCTTCAGATTTCATGTTTTCAATTTTAATCAATGCCTGAATCATTTCAGGCGAATCGCCCAAATGACTCATTGCCTTTTTCAATTCGTACTCCTCAGATTTAAGTTCCTCAAACAACTGCATCAATGCTTTATAATCCGATTGTTCACAAGCAGGCATGTGCAGGTTGCAATAACTCCTGATTTCGGTCATTGCTTCCTGCTCCATGTCGCTTTCAGTCAAGGCAGTAAACGCTATATCTGTTTCTGTTCGAAGATTTCCTTTATGCATTTGCAGCAGGACTGTAGAGAGCAACATAATCACTGCGATAGAAGCCGCGACAGAAATAATCTTAATCCTGAAACTGATTCTTTTATTGACCGGCAACTGTGCTGAAACCCTTTTCCAAACTTCTTTATCCGGCTCATGCAAAGAAAGATTTGGAAGATGCTCAGTCAACCAGATTTGAAAATCGAGATCTTCTTCGATTTTCATCCAAACGCTTTCATCAGGTTGATGATTGCATAAGTTGTTTTTCCAGTCAATATTTTTATTTTTTGGGAGCATAATCCGATGCGTATTCTTTTAATATCTGTCTTAATAATTTTTTAGCATAATTCAACTGAGACTTCGAAGTTCCTTCTGTAATACTCAGCATATCAGCTACTTCCCGGTGTTTGTAGCCTTCCACTTCCACCAGCATAAAAACCAGTCTGTTGCCTTTGGGCAGCGACCGGATTGCTTCGTCGAGCTGTATGGCTGTAAAACTGTCGTCGGGCATCACCACATCGGTAATTTCAGTCACATCGTCGAAAGCGATTTTACTTCTTTCCCGGATCTTCTGAATGGCCGTTCGTACCACAATCGTTCGAATCCAGCCCGGCAGACTTTCCGGTTTTTGCAACTCAGTGATTGATTGGAAAATGGTTATGAAAGCATCCTGCAGCACATCATTCGCTAATTCCCGATCGTTGAGCATGCGAAACAACAACGAAAACATGGAGGTCGAAAACTGATCGTACAGCGCTTTTTGATGCATCCGGGAGTTTTTCAGACATCCCCGCACCAGCTCATCGTTCGACTGCATCCATTCACGTTTCATTATCATGTTCTGCCTGTAAGTAGAAAAAAAGATTCAAAAGGTTGGAAGGGAATGCAAAAATAATTTGATTTTATTTTTTCCACACTTTAGAGCTACAAAGTTAATTAAAAAGGTATGAAAGAAGCAATCTCGTTATGAAACACCGCGAATTCGCGAAGAAAAATCAACAAACATATCGCTCTTGAAGGAACTCTTCTTTGTGCTCTAAAATACAACTTTATTTGATTTCAAATTTGAAACTCATGTTTTCTAATGTGACTGATGTGGTTTAATAAATTCTTTTGTGTTTTCTTTTGTCTTCCTTTTGTGCCTTTTGTGGTTGAAGAATTTTTACTACTTTTGCAACCTATATGAAAATCAATGATTTGCCAATCATTCTAAAAATTACTTTATGATTAACGCTCAAGACATTAAAAACGGAACCTGTATCCGTATGGACGGAAAACTATATTTTGTGGTAGAGTTTCTCCATGTAAAACCGGGTAAAGGCAACACGTTTATGCGTACCAAACTCAAAGATGTGGTTAATGGTTACGTTTTGGAACGCCGCTTCAACATCGGTGAAAAATTAGAAGATGTGCGTGTGGAACGCCGTCCGCATCAATACCTTTACAAAGAAAATGAAGATTATATTTTCATGAATCAGGAATCATTCGAACAACTTCCGATTGCACACGATTTAATCAACGGGGTTGATTTCCTGCTTGAAGGTATGATACTCGAAGTTGTTTCTGATTCTTCAACCGATACGGTTCTTTATGCCGATATGCCTACGAAAGTTCAAATGAAAATTACTTATTCAGAACCGGGTATGAAAGGCGACACGGCCACCAACACATTGAAACCGGCTACTGTTGAATCCGGCGCTACCGTTCGTGTGCCCTTGTTTATCAATGATGGTGAAATGATTGAAATCGACACGCGCGACGGCTCTTATCTCAACCGCGTAAAAAGCTAAGATGAAACGCAGGATACACAGCTTTAAACATGCAATCAGGGGAATCCGCATGGTGATCAAATCTGAAAAAAACATGCAGATTCACCTGGTTGTTGCTGTGCTGGTGTTGTTAGCAGGATGGTTTTTCTGCATCAGTGCGACAGAATGGATGCTGTGCCTGCTTTGCTTCGGATTAGTGTTTGGCTCAGAAATGGTGAATACTTCCATTGAAAACATCGTGGATTTAGCATCACCACAAAAACACGAATTGGCAGGTAAAGCCAAAGACATGGCTGCCGGAGCTGTCCTCATCAGTGCTTTGTTTGCTGCCTGTGTCGGACTCATGATATTTATCCCCAAAATCTGGGATTTACTTTTTTCCTAGCTGGAGGTTTGAGGTTGTTTTCAATTCTCCTCTAAGACCACTTTAACTATTCAACTTACATGAACTTATATGCCTTATATGGTTATAATTCATTGTATTTACAAATTATTAACTATGAAATCGCTGTTTACCAACCTGCTGAATTTGCTATACCCAAATTTATGCGTCATCTGCAATGAAAGTCTTATTCGCGGGGAAACAATCATCTGCCTCAAATGTCTCCACGAAATGCCCAAAACCAATTACCACCTGGAACCTGACAACACCGTCGAGAAAAGATTCTGGGGAAAGGTTCCTATTCATTGCGCTACATCCTACTTTCATTTCTACAAAGGCTCTCCCTTTCAGAAATTACTCCATGAATTAAAATATCGCGGCAACAAAGAAGTGGGCTTGGTCATTGGAAAACATGCAGCAATAGACCTGCTTGACTCACCCGATTTTCGTTCTGTTGATGTGATTGTTCCTGTTCCGCTACATCCTAAGAAATACGCAAAAAGAGGATATAACCAAAGCGAATGGATTGCCAAAGGACTGGCGGAGGTATTCAACAAGCCCATTGATAATCAGCATCTCATTCGAATCAGGGAAAACACAACCCAAACAAGAAAATCCATTTTCGATCGGTATCAGAACACAACTGGTATCTTTGTTTTGAACGACAAAACTGTTTTTCGCAAGCAGCATGTGTTGTTGGTCGACGATGTTTTAACAACCGGTTCAACATTGGAAGCTTGTATGCTGGCATTATTAGATACCGATTACATCAAAATTAGCGTTTTTACTCTGGCAATAGCATGACAATTGTATCAAAAATGGCTACAGATAAGTCATATTGTACCAAATTTTAGTCAAATTGTTCATATCTGTTGTAGAACATCATTTTAAAACATCATTTTCATGATATTTTTTGTTATTTTGCGACGCTTTCTGAAACACTTCGAAACATTTCAAAACATCAAACTATATATAAAATGACAACACAAGAATTAAAAACTGCTTTTGAGGCAACTTATGGCAAACCGGCTGAAGCCGTGTATTTCGCACCAGGACGTGTAAATTTAATCGGAGAACATACCGACTACAACGGTGGCGCTGTATTTCCATGCGCATTGAGTTTTGGAACCAATTTGTTGTTGGCCAAAAACGACAAAAAAGTGATGAATTTCAAATCACTGAATCAACCTGTGGTTGTATCGCTCGGTTTCGACCAACTAACCACCCGTCTCGAAAACTCATGGGTAAACTATCCGCTGGGCGTGATGGCTCAATTTATCAAAAGAGGCATTGCGCTTACACAGGGTTACGACATCCTGATTTGGGGTGATGTGCCTAATGGAGCCGGACTTTCTTCGTCAGCTGCACTGGAAGTGGTAACAGCTTTTGCACTCAACGACCAACTTGGAACAGGTTTCAATCGTACTGTTCTTGCTCAAATCGGACAGAAAGCCGAACATGAATTTGCATTGGTAAATTGTGGTATCATGGACCAGTTTGTTTCGGCCAACGGAGCGAAAGACCATGCCGTACACCTGAATTGTGATACGCTGGAATTTGAATTGGTTCCTGTAAAACTTAAAGGGGTTAAAATCGTCATATCCAACACCCACTCTCCTCACAAATTAGACTCAGGAGCATACAACCAACGTGTTGCTGAGTGTAAAAAAGCAGTTGAGCAACTGAATACCGTTCGTCCGCTGAAATATTTAGCTGAATTGACCGAAGCTGATTTCAAAAGCATCGAATCGGCGATTACCGACCCGATTGCCCACAAACGTGCCCGCCACGTGGTAGGTGAAGTGCAACGTACTTCCGATGCCGTGAAAGCATTGAAAGCCGGTGACCTGACCTTATTCGGCAAACTGATGAATGCATCGCATGCTTCTTTGCGTGACGATTATGAAGTAACCGGTCCGGAACTCGACTGCATGGCCGAAGAAGCCTGGAAAATTGACGGAGTTATCGGTTCACGCATGACTGGTGGTGGTTTTGGTGGTTGTACCGTTTCGTTGGTGAAAGAAGAGGCCATTGAGAATTTTATTGCCAAGGTAGGTGCAGCATACGAAGCCAAAATTGGTATTAAACCTGATTTCTATATTGCGGAAATTGGGGATGGGGCTACTAAACTTGCTTAGTTTTTAAATCAATAAAGGCACAATAGAAAGATTCCGGAATTATAACGGTCTTTTTCTTGTGCCTTTTATATTTAATACATAAATGATGGAAACAATTAAAATCGACGGCAAAGAGGTTAATCTCTACACCCTCAAAAACAAAAACGGCATGTCAGCCGAGGTAACCAACTACGGCACCAAAATCATCCGATTGATGGTTGCTGACAAAAAAGGTAAATTTGAAGATGTGGTACAAGGCTTCGACACCCTGCAGGAAAACATCGACAAAGAACCTTATTTCGGTGCTACTTGCGGACGGTACGCTAACCGTATCAAAAACGGTCAATTCACACTGGATGGTGTGGCATATACGCTCGCTCAGAATAACGGAGGTAATGCGCTGCACGGCGGCATCGTAGGCTTCAACGCTAAAGTGTGGGAAGTAATTGAGCTTTCGGAAAACGAAATTTGCATGAACTACAAATCGCCTGATGGTGAAGAAGGATACCCCGGCACGTTGGATTGCTGCGTGACTTACACCATCACCGACGACAATGAGTTGAAAATACGTTATGAGGCAGAAACGGATAAACCAACGGTTATCGGTCTGACCAACCACTCTTATTTCAACCTGAAAGGAGCGGGCAACGGAACCGTTCGTGACCACATCCTGCAAATCAATGCCGATTTCCACACGGTACTCGACGAGACTGCTTCGCCAACCGGTGAGATTCGTCCGGTCGACAACTCACCTTTCGATTTCCGTCAGCCGACCCTCATCGAAAAATTCATTGATGCACCGGAATATGTTGCCGGTCGCGGTATCGACAACAACTGGACAATCCGCAAAACCCAACCAAAAGAACTGGCACTCGCCGCAACCCTATACGAACCGGTAAGCGGTCGCAAAATGGAAGTCCTCACCACTCAACCCGGCGTACAAGTGTACACCGCCAACTGGGTGGAAAAACAACCCGGCAAATACTGCAAAACATATCAGGAGCAGGATTCCATCTGCCTCGAAACACAGAACTTTCCTAACTCGCCGAATGTAGCACATTTTCCAAGTTCGGTGTTGAGACCGGGGGAAAGGTATGAGGAGTTGTGTGTTTATAAGTTTTCGGCTGAATAAAATCATATCCCCGCACCCGGATTTCTTTGCTACAAGGCATTTAAATTCAGGTGCGCGGTATAAACTGCGCTGCAATAATGAACGGACTGAAAAGGATATTAGTCGTAGAAGACGAAAAAAGGTTGGCTGACCTGCTTAAGGCCGGCCTTGAAGAACAGGGGTTTTCCGTCGACCTGGCTTATGATGGGTACGTAGGCAAAAGCTTAGCCATTAAAAACGATTATGACTTGCTCATTCTCGATATTAATCTTCCGCTTATTAACGGCTATGATTTGTGTAAGGAAATTCGTACGCAGAACAACGACATTCCCATCATCATGCTTACCGCCATGGCATCGCCCGAAAATAAACTCACCGGGTTTGATGTTGGTGCCGATGATTATATACTTAAACCATTCGACTTCAAAGAGCTGGTAGCTCGTGTCAAGGTATTTCTGCGACGCTCCATACCTACAGAAAAAACCGAAGATAATATCCTCCGGATAGATGATCTCGTGATCAATATCAGCAAAAAAACAGTTCACCGAAAAGACATCCTCATCGAACTCACTGCCCGCGAATTTACCCTGCTCGAATATCTTGCCCGTAATAAAGGTAAAGTTGTTTCGAGAGCCGAGATTGCCGAAAAAATATGGAATCTCAAATTTGATACTGGCACCAATTACATCGATGTGTATATCAACTACCTGCGTAAAAAAATCGACAAAGACTACCCGAATAAGCTGATTCACACGCGGGTAGGACTGGGATATGTGCTCAAGGATAAAAACGACTGACCATGAATATCCGCAACCGGCTTCTTCTTCAGTTTTCCCTCATTGTGGTGTTTATCTTGCTGATTATCAGTGTTGGGGTGTATTATTTCTCCTCCGGATATCGCGAAAGTGAATACTATAACCGACTCGAAGACAGGGCGATGTCAACAGCCAGGCTATTACTTGACGTGGAGGAAGTCGGTGAAGCATTGCTCAAGTTAATCGACAAAAACACTGTCGTGCTTTTCGAAGAAAAAATTAACATCTACGACAATAACAATAAGCTGGTTTATTCAAACATACCTGACAATGCCTTCGACAATCTTTCGGAGGTAATAGCCGATACCAGAGTTCGAAAGTGGATAAAATACAGAGCAGAGGAGAATGAAGTGCTTGCACTTTTATACCCTTATAATGGATCCAACTATGTTATCATAATTTCGGCATACGACAAATTCGGTTATTCCAAACTGAACAACCTGCGATTAGTGCTCTTTTTTATGTTTATTTTCGGACTCCTGATAACGCTGATTTTTGGTGTCGTTTTTTCAAGAAGAGCCCTCGCTCCCATTTCCGATGTTATCCGCCAGGTAAAAAATATCACCGGAACCAATCTGAATGAACGACTGAACGAGGGAAACAAAAAAGATGAAATCGCACAGTTGGCAATCACTTTTAATCAGATGCTCCAACGCATTGAAGACGCTTTTGTGCTTCAGCGTGAGTTCGTTTCGAATGCGGCACACGAACTGAGAACTCCTTTCAGCGTTTTGCTCGCCGAATCCGACTTCGCCCTGATGCAGGAAAGGGATAAAGCATTTTACCAAAAGATACTCGTTTCTCACTCAGAAGAATTGAAAAAACTGAGCAAAATTTCCAACGGACTGCTTGAGCTGGCACGCATCAGCTACGATACATCGAGATTCAACCTGAAAGCACTGCGTATTGATGAGCTGATTATTGAAACCTGCAATACAGTCATAGCTGCAAATCCTCAAAACATTGTTCAAATCGATTTCGAACAACTCCCCGACAATGAGGAGTCGCTCACACTACAAGGTAACGAACAACTGCTCTCCATCGCCTTCAAAAACCTGATAGACAATGCTTGTAAATTCTCCGAAAATAAATCGGTGGATGTAAAACTACGTGCCGGTAAAAACGGCATATCTATCCTGTTTAAAGATGATGGTATCGGCATTCCACCGGGAGATCTTGACAGCATCTTTAATCCTTTTTACAGAGGAAAAAATACCCACTACATTGCAGGTTATGGGATTGGGTTAGCGCTTACTCAAAAGATTATTGAATTACATAATGGAACTATTACAGTAGAATCCACACTCGGAAAAGGAT
>JAUSNQ010000128.1 GCA_030655595.1 Paludibacter sp. | reverse complement strand
TCAGCTTTTGCTTTCGCAGTTTTCTTTGCTTTTTCTGCTTTTTCCATTTTTTCAGCAGCGGCATTTACCAATTTATCTTTCAGGTTGGCAAGAGATTGGATATCACCTAATGTGGTTTTCTCCATACTTTGAGCCGGAGCTGAATCTTCTTTCTTTGGTTTTCTTGCTACTGTTTTCTTTGGTGCTTCGCTTGTTCCTTCTACTGTTGATTTTTCAGCACGTTTTACATCTTCGTGGATACGACTGTGTGATAAAATGATGCGTTTTGCATCTTTATTGAATTCAATCACTTTGAATGATAATTTTTCATCAATCTGAGCTTGTGATCCATCTTCTTTTACCAAATGTTTAGGAGTTGCAAAACCTTCAACGCCATAAGGCAATGAGATTACTGCACCTTTATCCATCATTTCCACGATCATACCTTCATGGATGCTGTCGACAGTGAACATCGTTTCCAGTACATCCCATGGGTTTTCTTCAATTTGCTTGTGGCCTAAACTCAAACGACGGTTTGATTTGTCAATTTCCAAAACCTGAACATCGATATCGCTACCAATTTGCGTAAATTCAGAAGGATGTTTTACCTTCTTCGTCCATGACAAATCAGAGATATGAATCAAACCATCTACACCTTCTTCAATTTCAACAAAAACACCGAAGTTTGTGAAATTGCGTACTTTGGCAGTATGTTTTGTACCAATTGCATACTTTTCTTCGATATTATCCCATGGATCTGATTTCAATTGTTTGATACCCAAAGACATTTTTCGTTCATCGCGATCCAGCGTAATAATTGCTGTTTCAACTTCGTCGCCTACTTTCAGGAAGTCCTGAGCAGAACGTAAATGTTGCGACCAGCTCATTTCCGAAACGTGGATTAATCCTTCAACACCAGGAGCAATTTCAACAAAAGCACCATAATCAGCCATCACTACGACTTTTCCTTTCACTTTGTCGCCAACCTGAAGTTCAGCACTCAATGCATCCCAAGGGTGAGCAGCCAACTGTTTCAAACCAAGCGCAATACGTTTCTTCTCATCATCAAAATCAAGAATAACCACATTGATTTTCTCATCCAATGTCACAATTTCTTCCGGATGAGTAACACGACACCATGAAAGGTCGGTAATGTGAATTAAACCGTCAACACCTCCTAAATCGATGAATACACCATAAGAAGTAATGTTTTTCACAGTTCCTTCTAAAATCTGACCTTTTTGCAGTTTACCGATGATTTCTTTCTTTTGACTTTCAAGTTCAGCTTCGATAAGTGCTTTGTGCGATACAACTACGTTTTTGAATTCATGATTAATTTTGATAACCTTGAATTCCATGGTTTTGTTCACAAATACATCGTAGTCGCGGATTGGTTTCACGTCGATTTGTGAACCTGGCAAGAATGCTTCGATACCGAAGATGTCTACAATCATACCACCTTTTGTGCGGCATTTTACAAATCCTTTTACAATTTCCTGTGTTTCTAATGCTTCGTTTACACGATCCCATGAACGGGTTGCACGTGCTTGTTTGTGAGAAAGGATAAGCTGTCCTTTTTTGTCTTCCTGACTTTCGATATACACTTCAACTTTATCGCCGACTTTCAATTCAGGATTATAGCGGAATTCGCTCATCGGAACGATACCATCTGATTTGTAGCCAACATTCACAACAACCTCACGTTTGTTAATCGAAATTACAGTACCTTCAACAACCTCTTTGTCTTTGATTGCGTTTAAGGTATTGTCGTAAATGACTTTTAATTCTTCTTTAGCTGATGCGCTGATGACATCACCTTTTTCGTAGGCATCCCAGTCGAACTCTTCTGCAACAGGTGCTGCAACAGGTTCTTCGATTTTTTTAGATGGGGCTTCTTCAATAACTTCCTGAACAGGAGTAGTTTGTTCTGGAGTGATTTCTTCGTCGACTTCAATAGCTGGAGTTTCTTCTACAGCAGTTTCCGCTACAATAGTTTCTTCTACAGGAATTTCTTCTACAGTTGTTTCTTCAATTACTTCTGCTTCAACTTCGGCTTCCACAGCTTCAATTTCGGGAGTTTCTTCTTTTTCTACCACAGCTACTTCTTCCACAGCAGTTGGAGTTTCCACTGTTTCTTCGACGATTTTTTTTGGCTCTTCAGCCGGATTCTGATTTTCTTCCATTTCTGAAATTTTATTACTAAATAAATAGTAGGTTAGACATTATGTTGATTAAAAATTTGCGGCTGCAAAGGTATAAAAAAATATTTAATATACCAATAAAATGCTTTTAATCTGCATTCTAATAGATAATTATGTGATGAGTATTAAAAGCCACTGAATACTACATTTGCTTTTATGGGTCTTGTGTTGTGGTTACCTCCGCAAATGGTTACGGCGCTTAACAGAAACTGTTGAGCAACCTCGGTTACATTTCCATTACTATTGGTTTTAATTCTGACAGGTACCATCAAAAATTTAATATCGTCGGGAAGTGTAGTTCCGGTGTTTTTGGCATTCTTGAATTCGTGGGCAATCAGTCCTGCGATATTAAAGGAGTAAAAGTAATCAATTTCACCGCTATCGCTATTTTTCTCATATGCGTACGATCCCAAGACTGCACAAGTGTCTGAAGGTAATTCTTTGTTTGTGAAAAAGCGGTCCAGAGCAGATTCTTTGATCATCAAGATGTTGGATGTGAGGGGTTGAGATAGTTTTTCCTGATCAATTTCATGGATATCGACTCTAAGTTTTGCGTTATTAATCGCTAGTCTCCTGCCATTAATTTCCATTTTCTCCTGCATCTTTTTGATTGGAAGATTGATGCGGGTGTAAATATTTGCAGGGGATGAAATGTAATGAATCTGATTGGGTGTATTGGCGAGCTTGTTCAATACTTCCGGTTTGTTTGGATGAATAAACCGATTAACTTGTCTGACCCAACTATTCGCAGGAAAAGTAATTGAACTGTTGACAGTAACTGTTGAATCCTGTTCAATAACACCTTTTGTAGTATAGGTATAACTGTGGTAATACTCCAAATCAATTCTTCTGATATAAAGCATCGAAGCCGATCCGAAATCAGTGGTTATCCACAACCCTTTGAAAAATTCAAGAAATTTTGCTTCGCTTGAATAGGTGTCGGAAGCAATATTGGTAAAACGTTCTAAAAATTCGTCGGTTAGTTTAACAATTACATAGGTTGAGTCAGCGATTCCTTGTGCATCTACTGCAGTAAAAGATTTATGACCTATTAACAAGGAGTTGTTGGTTCTATCAACATAATTATCCGGATTAAGGTTTGATGCGTAAGGGGTTGAGTAATTGAAGGTCGCTTTATTCATTTCATATACACTCAAATTCATCGGTGAGTATTTATCTCCGAAGAATCTTCTGTAATACATAACCAAAATAATTGAATCGGGTTTTGTGTTAGCAGGATAAACATGATTTTTCGGATGTTCTACCTGTGCAAAAATGTCAGCATGTATAGTCCCATATTTTTCATCATAGAAAGTCCCTAATAAAAAAGAGTCGGGACGTGAAAACATGGATGATACTGCATAATCTTCAGAGCTAATGTCAAATCTCTCTGATAGAACAACAATCTGATCTTCTATAGGCTGAATACTGCTTCCCATGTCACTTAAACCATCTCCGGTACAGGCAAAAAACAGGAAGATGAATAAAAACGGGAAAAGAAATGAAAATGTCCTCATAAAAAAAACGGATATGAATATTTTACGGTTAGATGTTTAACAAACACTGTCATAGAATCTTACATAATCATCGGCATAGTCTTCATCCTGACGATATGGAAGAAATTTTTTCCCCGTCTTGTTGATATATTCCAATACTTCAGGATTTGTTTCAGGAACAGATTGAATGACACCATCAGAAAAATCGATGGCGAGTTTACTGAGTGAAACGTAATCTATTTCCTTTTGTTTCAAATGTTCTAAATCTTCGGTTTCAATTCCCTCAAGTACAAGTTTGTCGGCAAACAAACCCCTGAATGGATTCTTGAAATCATCGGCAAATAAAGAATAAATCACTTTTGAGTTTTTGAAAAACGGATCCTGATTATAGGCTTTTTTAATGTATAATGGAGCCAAAGCGGTCATCCAACCTAAACAATGAATCACATCGGGGGTCCAACGAAGTTTTTTGACTGTTTCCATAACGCCGCGAACAAAGAAGATCGTTCTTTCATCGTTGTCGGCATATTCTTCGTCATTTTCATCTTTAATTGTATTCTTTCGTTGGAAAAAATCTTCATTATCAATAAAATAAACTTGTAGCCGGGCAGCTTGAATGGAGGCAACCTTGATAATCAAAGGATGATCGGTGTCGTCAATAATTAAATTCATCCCTGACAAACGAATTACCTCGTGCAGCTGATTTCTTCTTTCGTTGATAGCTCCGAATTTCGGCATAAACGTGCGGGTTTCCCGTCCCCTGTCCTGGACTGCTTGAGGTAGATACCTGCCCATGTTTGCAATTTCTGATTCTGGTAAGTAGGGGAAAATTTCCTGAGAAATGTATAATACTTTATTGACTTTTTTCATGCAGATGAGAAGCCTTGCTTTTTAAATTTCAAAAATAATATGCAAAGATACAGAAAAAAATTGTAATAAGACTTTTTCACTTCGAATCCCGATAAGTTTTTGTATTTTTGCAGACTTTTTATGAATTGCTTTAAACACAAAAATTAGTATGCAAATCGTAAATTCCATTGATGAATTAACAAAAGTATTGGGTTCTGTAAACTTAACCGACAAGCAAATTGGATTTGTTCCTACCATGGGTGCATTACATGCCGGTCATGTTGCATTGGTACAACAAGCTGTTGCAGAGAATGATTATACGGTAGTTAGTATTTTCGTAAACCCCACTCAATTCAATAATGCTCATGATTTAGCAAAATATCCGCGTGATTTATCCCGGGATGCTGATATGTTGGAGGCATCGCAATGTGATTTGATTTTTGCTCCACGCAAGGAAGATATTTATACTAAAGAGGAGTTGACTAAACCTTTTGAATTCGATTTTGGAGGATTGGATCAGGTGATGGAAGGGAAATTTCGTCCAGGTCATTTTAATGGCGTAGTGCAAATTGTAAGTAAACTTTTTGAGTTGGTACAACCCCAAAGAGCTTATTTTGGAGAAAAAGATTTTCAGCAATTAGCTATTATACATCGCATGACAGCTATACTGGGTTTTGATGTTCAAATCATAGATTGTCAGATTGTTAGGGAGCAATCAGGGCTCGCAATGAGTAGTAGGAATGAAAGATTAACACCAGAACAAAGAGAAATTGCTTCTGGCATATCGAAAGTTTTATTCGAA
>JAUSNQ010000091.1 GCA_030655595.1 Paludibacter sp. | reverse complement strand
TTTTTGTATTTTTGCGCCCGATTTACAGTACGTTAGAAAAATAATTCATGGAATATCAAACATATACATTATCCAACGGTTTAAGGTTGATTCACAAGACTGATAACACTTCAGTGAGTTACTGCGGCATGATTATCAATGCCGGCTCGCGTGATGAAGCGGAAAACGAACAAGGCATGGCGCATTTTGTGGAGCACTTGCTTTTTAAAGGCACCAAGAAAAGACGTTCGGGCCACATCATCAACCGTTTGGAAAATGTGGGCGGTGAACTCAATGCTTATACTTCGAAAGAAGAAACAGTAGTTTATGCGGCTGTCCTCAACGAACATCTTGAAAAAGCAGTTGATTTGATTGGAGATATCGTTTTTAATTCGACCTTCCCTGCAAAAGAAATTGAAAAAGAGCGAATTATCATTTTGGATGAGATTCAATCCTATCAGGACAGTCCATCGGAATTGATTTACGATGAATTTGAGGAAATCTTGTTCGACCAACCAATCGGTCACAACATACTCGGGAAACCGGAATTGCTTGAAAAATACCAGCAAACGGATACCAAAAGTTTTGTGGATAAGCATTATCAGGCAGGAGAAATGGTCTTTTTTGTCTTGGGTAATGTGGATGACAAGAAACTGATTCGTTGGGCTGAGAAATATTTAATTTCTCACAATTCGAACACCAGTCAGGTAGTGCGAACCATGCCAACGAATTATTTGCCAGAGAAATACTCCAAAAAGAAAGATACTTTTCAAGTGCATTATATGCTGGGTAACAGGGCATATGACATCCATCATCCTGATCGGATGGGCATGTATTTGCTCAATAACATGCTGGGCGGACCGGGCATGAATAGTCTTTTGAATTTATCTTTGCGGGAGAAACACGGTCTGGTTTACAATGTTGATTCTGTTTTTCAGCCACTTACAGATACAGGTATGTGGACGGTCTATTTTGGTTGCGATGCAGATAATTTCAAGAAATGTGAAAGATTGGTGAAATTGGAGTTGCGTAAACTGAGGGAGGATAAAATTACTGAAAACGTATTGAAGAAGTACAAAATTCAGTTGTTGGGTCAAATGGCCATTTCTTTGGAACACAAGGAGAATTTAGCCATCACGCTTGGTAAGAGCATGTTGCGATATGGAAAGGTTGATGCGATGGATGTTTTGCGTGAACATATTCAAGCAGTTACATCCGAAAAAATTCAGGAAATCGCTCAGCTTATTTTTGATGAAAAGAAATTATCTGCTTTAAAATATACCTAAAATGAATTTGGAAGATTACATCTTGTTGCATGGTGATGAGGAGCCGGAATACCTGGCGCAAATCAATCGCAAAACACATTTGAGGCTGATTAATCCACGGATGTTATCGGGACATTTGCAGGGTAGGGTATTGTCGATGTTCAGTAAGATGATACAGCCTGATAACATACTGGAAATAGGCACTTTTACGGGCTATTCAGCTTTGTGTTTGGCAGAGGGTTTAACAGCAAAAGGTAAATTGCATACCATAGAATTGGATGATGAACTGGAGGATTTAATTTTGGAAAACGTTGCTGGATCAGCTTTTGAAGATAAAATTACGCTTCATATCGGTGATGCAAAGACATTGATTGCGCAAATCGACGCTACCTTTGATTTGGTATTTATCGATGCAGACAAAAGAGAATATCAGGCCTATTACGAGGCAGCTTTTCCCAAAGTGAGACCAGGAGGATATTTGTTGGTTGATAATACATTGTGGGATGGCAAAGTACTGAAAGATTCAGATCCGCATGACAAACAAACTGAAGCCATCAATCAATTCAATAAAATGATTGCTCAGGATGTGCGTATTGAAAAGCTTATATTACCTTTGCGTGACGGTCTGACCATCATACGCAAAAAATAAAAAATTGGATATAGGATGAATTACCCTTTTGAAATTGAAATGAAGGTCCGTGACTATGAATGTGACATTCAAGGAATAGTCAATAACTCGGTGTACCAGAATTATTTAGAACATGCGCGACATGAATATCTTCAGTTTAAAAATGTGAGTTTTGCTGATTTGCATAGCCGAGGCATTGATGCTGTTGTAGCTCGCATTGAAATGGCATTTAAAACTCCGTTACGACCAGGGGATGTATTCATCGTCAAAATCAATGTACAGAAAGAAGGTTTTAAATATGTCTTTCATCAGGTCATCTACCGAAAATCTGATATGAAATTGAGCTTAAAAGCACGTGTTGATGCTGTGATAGTGGACAACGGAAAGTTAATACATGCTAATCCTGAATTTGATTCTTTAGTCATGGAAAGCTAAACTATTTCAATTTTCAGTTGTTTGTATTTTGTGTTAAACAGCCGAAAAGATATAAATTTTGTAAGCAAAAAGTAAAATTATGAGTGATAACAATGAATTTCTAACAATAGAAGAAAATATAGTACGCATGTTAAAAACAGTGTACGACCCTGAGATTCCGGTGAATATCTACGATTTGGGATTGATTTACAACATCGAAGTTGACGAAAAAGGTCATTTGGATATTGTAATGACATTGACAGCGCCGAATTGTCCTGCTGTCGATTTCATTGTGGAAGATGTCCGCATGAAAACCGGCAGCGTTGAAGGCGTTAAGACGGTTGATGTCGAAATCGTTTTTGATCCGCCCTGGGATAAAGATATGATGTCGGAAGAAGCCCAACTGGAACTCGGATTCTTATAAACCATTTGCCCATGATCTATTTTGTTTCTGATGCCCATCTTGGTTCTCTTTTAGAAAAAGATCCCCGCTCACACGAGATGAAATTGGTGAGGTGGTTGGATATGGTGAAAAATGATGCTGAAATTATCTACCTGATGGGAGATATTTTTGATTTCTGGTATGAGTATAAAACCGTAGTACCCAAGGGATTCGTTCGGTTATTCGGAAAACTTGCCGAGTTAACGGATGCCGGCATTGAGATTCATTTTTTTATTGGCAACCATGATTTATGGACATTTGATTATTTCGAGAAGGAAATTGGGTTGATAGTACATTATGAGCCGTTAATTGTGCAACATGCCAATCAACATTTTTTTCTTGCACATGGAGACGGGCTAATCAAATCCGACAAGAAATTTAATTTTTTCAGAGCCGTTTTTCATAGTAAATTATCACAAAAACTCTTCGGATTCGTTCCTCCGCGCATTGGTCAGAATTTGGGTTATGGTTGGTCGAAAGTCAACCGCGAAAAATTAGCAGACGAAGATACCAGCTATCGTGGAGAAAATAATGAAGAATTAATTGTATTTGCAAAACAATATGTTGCAACTCCTAAAATTGATTATTTTGTCTTCGGACACAGGCACATAGACCTGAAACTTCAACTAAAAAACGACTCGCAGGTGATTATATTGGGTGATTTTGTGAGTATTTTCTCCTATGGAGTTTTTGATGGTAAAGAGTTCAGATTGGAATACTTCGAGGCGCAATAAATAGCGCTTATTTCAATATAAATTGATTAAACAGTAAAAAAATAAATATATTCAAATAATGTCAGAGCAAAAACCGTTAATTTTTATAACGAATGATGATGGCGATACCGCAAAAGGAATCAATGTATTAACAAGATTAATGACACAATTGGGAGATGTCGTTGTGCTGGCACCGGACGGACCGCGTTCTGCACAATCCAACGCCCTGACCGTAAGTCATCCGATTCGTTTTAAAAAGTTAGAGCATAAACCAGGATTGACACGGTACTCCTGCAATGGTACTCCAACTGATTGCGTGAAATTGGCTCTGAATGAAGTGCTTCACAGAAAGCCGGATTTGCTGGTTTCGGGAATAAACCACGGTTCGAACGCTGCCATCAATGTCATATATTCAGGTACGATGGGTGCCGTGCTGGAAGGTTGCGAGAATGCTATTCCATCCATCGGTTTTTCCATTTCCAATTTCGATGCGGATGCTGATTTTACGATATTTGAACCCTACATCTTGCAAATTGCAAAACAAATTTTGAAAAGCGGATTGCCTTACGGCATTTGTCTGAACGTGAATGCCCCGAAAACCGAAATTAAAGGCGTTAAAGTCGCCCGCCAATGCGAAGGTCACTGGACCAAAGAATTTGCCAAAGCCACCGATCCCCAAGGCCGCAACTACTACTGGCTAACCGGCTATTTCGATAACCACGAACCCGAAGCGCAGGATACCGACGAATGGGCTTTAGCGAATGGTTTCATTTCGGTGGTACCTACCAAAATTGATTTAACGGCGCATGAATATTTGGGGGAATTGAGGCGGGTGATAGGGGAATAAAAAAATCTCCGTCTTCATGTGAAGACGGAGATTTCTATATAAAAGATTAAATAAATCCGGTTTTATGATTCCGTAACAACCGCCCCCGCAAACTGCTGCTCGCTCATGCGTTTGTAACCTGTATAACGCCATTTGGCATTGTCTTCGGCTGCGATGAACAGTTCTTTGGCTGCATCCGGGAATTGTTTCAGCAGTGAAGTGTAACGCACTTCGCTTCTGAGGAAGTCCTGGAATAATTCCCATTGCGGTTCTTTCGAATCGAGCTGCATGGGGTTTTTGCCTTCAGCTTCCAATTCCGGATTGTAACGGTACAGATGCCAGTAACCTGCTTTTACAGCAGCGATTTGTTGTCCGCCGTTTGAGCTACCCA
>JAUSNQ010000100.1 GCA_030655595.1 Paludibacter sp. | reverse complement strand
AATAAATCCATTGGCTTTACCAATCATCTGACCGACTTGAACCAAATCACCTTTCTTCACAATCGCCTCGCTGGGATTGCCGATATAATGTGCCAAAGGAATCGCAACCAGCTTGGGAATATCTGCCGTTTGAATCTTTTTTCCTGACGAAAATTTATTTTCTGCCGGATGGATGCCTCCAATTCTGAAAGTCTTCATTCTCTCATTTTATTATTACGCTCCCGTTATCTATCAATTATCAATTTCGATGCGCTATAGCACGTCTCTACGCTGTCACATTTCAATTTAGACGCGCTATAGTGCGTCTCTACGCTTAGCTCTTCGTTTTTAGCTCTTCGCTTTTAGCTATCAACTCTTCCTTCTTCACTTTCGGTGCCGGGAAATTCACGTCGATGATAGCATGGGTAGGACAAACAATCACACATTCGCGACACAACTTACACTTATCATCATGGATGAATGCAAGGCTGTTGGTGATGGTGATGGCTTCGTGCGGACAAACTTTTTCGCATTTGGCACAACCGATACAACCTACACTACAAGCTTTGCGAGTGATGTGACCTTTATCTTCATTTCTGCAATTGACGTATACACGTCTGCCTTTCGGACCTTTTTTGCGCAATTCAATCAACAATTTCGGACAAGCACGCACACAAGCACCGCAAGAAGTACATTTATCCTCGTCCACCTCAGGAATCATGGTCTCAGGATTAACCTTGATGGCATCAAACTCACAGGATAATTCACAATCGCCGAAACCCAGACATCCCCAAGAACAATTTGTTTCGCCACTGTATAAGTTATGAGCGATGAAACAATGTTTTACGCCATCGTATTCGTTATTTCTCGGACGGTGTTCGCAAGTGCCCTCACACCTTACCACTGCTACCGTAGGTGCTTTTGCGACAGCAACTTTGCCCAAAATATCAGCCACACTTTTCATGGTGTCGTTACCTCCGACCGGACAATGCAAGTCACCGAGTTCATCCGCTTTCACACAGGCATCAGCAAAAGCACGACAGCCCGGAAAACCGCAACCACCACAATTGGCAGCCGGCAACGCCTCTTCTACCGTGTTGATGCGCGGATCTTCAAATACATGGAACTTCTTGGCAACAATGAAAAGTATAATTGCTGCCACAGCACCGATTACCCCTAAGGTAATTAATGATATCAATACTAAATTCATGCGGTATTCTATTGAATGTCATCCGTCTTCAAGCATCATTCTTTTTGATATGAAACTTTAATTTGGATTTTAATTTTTTATTGAAAAATGATAATATGATAAAGTAAGGAAGCAAAGTCCCCAGCGCGATACTGCCGGAAATAGCTTCATTATCAATTTGATTTTTAAGAACAAATAAGGTGAGGAGAATCAATAGAAATGGAAAAACAAAGGCGAGTAATACTGCCAATAAACCCATGGAACTTTGTCCGTATAAAGTTACCTGCTCGCCTACTTCAAAACCGGGAACATCCGACTCGACATCGACATATTTGTCCTTCATATCGGCTGCCGAACAGCTACCGTTGGCATGACAAGCACTACAGGCCGATTCCTGCAGAATCTGTACTGTAATGTGCTTACCATTGATCTGGTGAACTATACCCGAATGTTCGATAATTTGACTCATTTTGTAATGTCGACATTGCAATTCGGGCACAAATGTACTATAAATTTTGTATTATCGCAATAAAAAAATAAATATTTTGAACCATTTAAGTCATATAAGTT
>JAUSNQ010000085.1 GCA_030655595.1 Paludibacter sp. | reverse complement strand
ATTCTTCTGTTTGAAATATCAATGATCAAATCGTATTCATGCTGAAGCAATTCCTGTATCAACTGATTTTTGGGTTTTTTGAATAAATCCAAATCTTTAGGGTGTAAAATCCGATATTCCGGATAAGCAGCAGAAATAATTTGTTTCTTATCAACAAATCCCCAAGCAGTTACTTTTTTTCCATCTTTCAATAAGTATTGAATAATTTTCTTTGTTTCAAGATTCTTTTCAGAATAATTGCTTTCAAACAATAAAAGGATTGATTTTGCTTTATCGTAATTGACAAACTCCTTAATTCTGATCTGATTTTTCAGGTGTTTATGTACCCGCTTTTTAAAAACGTAATTTGTTATTTTTCCTGACATAATTTTCAATTAAAAAAGCATTCCCATTTGTCCGTTTGTGTTTTTCTTTTCCTGATTAACCATCCTTAAAAAACTATCTTCGTCAATAATTTGCACCCCAAGATTTTGAGCTTTCTTTAATTTTTCGGGACCCATATTTTCACCGGCAAGAATAAAAGATGTATTTGACGAAACGCTTCCTACATACTTCCCTCCATTGCGTTCGATGATATTTTTATATTCATCTCGTGAAGAGAATCTGAAAGTCCCACTAATAACAATTGTTTTTCCGGCAAGCAAATCAGTTCTTGATTCAAGTTTTTCTTCAGAAAGCGACATTTGTAATCCATAATTCTTTAACCTATCAATAATTACAATACTTTTCTCATCTGCAAAATACTTTACTACGCTTTGGGCGATACTTGCTCCAATTTCATCAACCTGAACCAATGTCTCAATGTCCGCTTGCTCAAGGTTTTCAATAGTTTTAAATGCATTTGCAAGTCGTTTTGCTACCGTTTCACCTACAAACCGAATTCCCAACGCAAAAATAACCCTTTCAAAGGGAATTTCTTTTGATTTCTCACAAGAAATTTTAATATTATGGGCTGATTTATTTCCAAGACGTTCTAATCTTGCTAAATCAGGAGTTTTAAGCGTATAAATATCGGCAATATTCTTCAACAAACCATTTTCAAATAGCAAATTTACTGTTTCAGCACCCAAACCATCAATATTCATGGCTTTTCGACTAACAAAATGTTCAATTTTTCCTTTGATTTGTGGAGGACATGCATTTTCATTTGGACAATAATGAGCAGCTTCTCCCTCATAACGGATTAAATCCGCGCCACATTCAGGGCATTGCTTGATAAACTGAACTTTATCTCCAATCAGAATCCGTTCTTCAAGAGCTACAGCTGTTATTTTCGGAATAATTTCCCCTCCCTTTTCTACATAAACCATATCACCAATATGTAAATCAAGCGATTGAATGATATCAGCATTGTGTAAAGTAGCTCTTTTCACAGTTGTACCAGAAAGCAAAACAGGGTCGAGATTTGCGACGGGTGTAACGGCACCAGTCCGTCCAACCTGATAGGATACAGAATTGAGGCGAGTTAATGCTTTTTCTGCCTGATATTTATAGGCAATAGCCCATCGGGGTGACTTAGCGGTAAAGCCAAGTGATTTTTGTTGTGAGAAATCATTTACTTTGATTACGATTCCATCAGTGGCTACTGGTAGTTTTTTTCGTTCAATATCCCAGAATTTGATAAAATCAAAGACTTCTTCCAACGATTTACAAACCCTGATGGAGTCAGAAACTTTAAACCCCCATGATTTAGCAGTACGCAAACTTTCAAATTGGTTTGCAAAAGGTATATTTTCACCAAGTAAACTGTAAAAAAAGGCATCCAAACCTCTTGATGCAACAACAGAAGAATTTTGCAGTTTTAATGTGCCGGATCCAGCATTTCTTGGGTTCGCAAACAATGGTTCCTCCTGCTCTTCGCGTTCCTTATTGATTTTATCAAAAACTGCCCAAGGCATCAATATCTCGCCACGAATTTCAAATTTCGGCACAAAATCACCTAGCAATTTGAGTGGAATACTCCGGATTGTTTTGACATTCAATGTCACATCATCTCCCCTTTCTCCATCTCCGCGAGTTACAGCCCTAAGTAGCACCCCATTTTCGTAAATGATTGAAATAGATGTCCCGTCATATTTCAATTCGCAAACTAATTCAAAATTCTCATTGAGAGCTTTTTGAACCCGCTGATAAAACTCCTGCACCTCGCCTTCAGAATAAGTATTTGCCAGAGAAAGCATTGGGTATTGGTGGACATGCTGTTTAAAGGAACCCTGAATATCACTTCCAACTCTCTGAGTGGGCGACATAGGATCAAAAAACTCTGTATGTTTAGATTCTAGATCATGCAACTCCTTCATTTTAGAGTCGAATTCTATATCAGAAATAGTAGGTGCATTCAACACATAGTAATTATAATTGTGCTGATGGAGTTCCTTGCGAAGCATCTCTATTTCATTCTGAACCATAAATTTTTTAGTTTCGGCAAAGATACATATTTTAGTGGAATTCAGAAAGTTTAAACTGAGGGAAGATAATCATTAATCTGCTCTTTCCCTTATCCCCTTTGTAATGTATTTTAAAAAGAATTGCAATTCTTATTACCCTTTATTAGGAACTCGTACCTAAATCGCTTCGCAATTAAAGCCTCTGTGCTTCTCCCCTTTGTCAGGAATTCGTGTCGAAAGCGCTTTTTGATTAAAGCCTCTGTGCTTCTCCCCTTTGTCAGGAACTCGTGTCGAAATCGCTTCGCGATTAAGGTCACTCGTTTCCTGACAAAGGGGAAGGAAGTGTCTGCAGATAACGGTCCGTCCTTTTTGTGTTTTGGTGAAAGCGCCGAGTGGCCTTAATCGCGAAGCGATTTCGACAC
>JAUSNQ010000074.1 GCA_030655595.1 Paludibacter sp. | reverse complement strand
GCTCATGCCATGCAGGTTGATAATCAGTTTATGAAAGATTGGTTTGAGTTTAATTTGAATTTGAACAATTTATTAACAGCAATTTTTTGTCGCAAACATACCATTCAAGCTGAAAAATTAATTATCGGGGAGAATGAAATCTCGAAAACTCTCAAAACCAGTCATGCCCGCGATTTTGGTATAGGTAATCTGTTTGAATATGCTGATGAAGTCTTTAAAATAGCTGAAGAACGTGATTTGCTGGAACGCGAAAAGAAAATTGATGCCTTGAAATGGTTTTGGTTAGAAGAAAATACTTTCTTTCATTATTTTAGCATCGAAAAAATTCTGGCTTATACTTTAAAAGTTGAAATGCTGCAAAGATGGAATATGCTATCTTTTGAATCAGGTTCTGAAATTTTCAGAAATTTACTGGTTTCATTGAAAGAGGGTATTGAAATCAAAGTATAAATATTAGGTATTGAACTGAATAAATATTACAACTCTATATAATGTCGACAAAAGGAATCGTAAAAGGAATTATTTCAAATCTGGTCACCGTAGAGGTTTACGGACCGGTGTCGCAAAACGAAATCGCTTACATTCAATTTGAGAACACCAAGCTGATGGCTGAAGTGCTCAAGGTGAACGGCAATAATGCGTTTATGCAGGTTTTTGAAAGCACGCGAGGTTTAAAGGTTAACAACGAGGTTGAGTTCAGCGGTCATTTGTTGGAAGTGACACTGGGTCCGGGCTTACTGTCGAGAAATTACGATGGTCTGCAAAACGACCTGGATAAGTTGACCGGTGTTTTTCTGCAACGTGGTGAATATAATTTCCCATTGGATAAGGATACTTTGTGGCAATTTAAACCGCTTGCAGTTGCGGGAGATATCGTCGAAGCTGGTTCGTGGTTAGGTGAAGTGGATGAAAACTTTCAGCCTCACAAAATCATGGTTCCGTTTGTATTTGAAGGAAAATATACGGTAAAAAGCGTTATTGCTGCCGGAGCATATAAAATTACAGAAACAATTGCTGTCCTGACCAATGCTGATGGAGAAGATGTTAACGTGACCATGATTCAAAAGTGGCCGGTTAAAAAAGCCATTACGGTACATGTTGAAAAACCTCGTCCGTTTAAATTACTTGAAACCGGAGTACGTATTATCGACACATTAAATCCAATTGTGGAAGGTGGAACAGGATTTATTCCAGGTCCTTTTGGAACAGGTAAAACCGTTTTACAACATGCCATTTCAAAACAGGCTGAAGCCGATATAGTTATTATTGCAGCTTGTGGTGAGCGTGCTAATGAAGTTGTTGAGATTTTCGTGGAATTCCCCGAACTGGATGACCCGCACACAGGTCGCAAGTTGATGGAACGTACCATCATCATTGCCAACACATCCAACATGCCGGTTGCTTCTCGTGAGGCATCGGTTTATACGGCCATGACTATCTCGGAGTATTACCGTGCCATGGGATTGCGTGTGCTCATGATGGCCGATTCAACTTCCCGCTGGGCGCAGGCTTTGCGCGAAATGTCGAACCGCATGGAAGAGTTACCCGGACAGGATGCTTTCCCGATGGATTTATCGGCGATTATCGGTACTTTCTATTCCCGGGCAGGTTATGTCTTTTTGAATAACGGCAAGACCGGATCCATCACGTTCATCGGAACGGTTTCGCCTGCTGGCGGTAACCTCAAAGAGCCTGTAACGGAGAGTACTAAAAAAGTAGCACGTTGTTTTTATGCCCTGGATCAAACCCGAGCCGACCGCAAACGCTATCCGGCAGTAAATCCAATCGACAGTTATTCGAAATACATCGAATACCCTGAGTTTGAAGCGTATATTTCAGAGAAAATTTCTCCTGATTGGACTTCCAAAGTCAATCACATGAAAACGATATTGCAACGTGGTAAAGAAGTGCAGGAGCAGATTAATATACTCGGAGATGATGGCGTGCCGGTTGATTATCACCTTACTTTCTGGAAGTCGGAAGTCATCGATTTCGTGATTTTACAACAAGATGCTTTTGATGACATTGACTCGGTTTGTCCACTCGACCGCCAGGAATACATGCTGGATAAAGTGATGGATATTTGTGAGTCAACTTTTGAATTCAATGGCTTTACGGATGTGATGGACTATTTTAAACGGGTAATCAATGTCTGTAAACAAATGAACTATTCAGCGTTTAAGTCTGAAAATTTTGTGAAGTACGAAACAGAATTACAAAACATTCTTTCAGAAAGAAGAAAATAAAATCAGGAATTTAGCACAATATTATGGCAACAAAAGCATTTCAAAAAATATACACCAAGATTACGCAAATCACCAAAGCAACTTGTTCGTTGCATGCTACCGGCGTGGGAAATGAGGAATTGGCTACTGTGAATGGAAAATTGGCTCAGGTAGTTAAGATCTATGGAGATGAAATTACCTTGCAGGTTTTTGAAGGTACTGAAGGTATTCCGACCAATGCAGAAGTCGTTTTTCTCGGCAAATCACCTTCGTTGAAAGTCAGCGAACAACTCGCCGGACGATTTTTTAATTCTTTCGGAGACCCAATCGATGGTGGACCGGAGATTGAAGGGGAAGAACGTGAAATTGGCGGTCCTTCTGTGAATCCGGTGAGGCGTAAACAACCTTCGCAATTGATTGCAACAGGGATTGCCGGTATTGACCTGAATAATACGCTGGTATCCGGACAGAAAATTCCTTTTTTTGCTGACCCCGATCAACCGTTTAATCAGGTTATGGCAAGCGTTGCGTTGCGTGCCAAAGCTGATAAGATTGTGCTGGGTGGTATGGGCTTGACCAACGACGATTACCTGTATTTTAAAAATGTTTTTAATAACGCCGGTGTGCTCGATCGCATCGTGAGTTTTGTAAATACAACAGAAAATCCTCCTGTCGAAAGGCTGTTGATTCCTGATATGGCATTGGCTGCAGCGGAGTATTTTGCGGTGGATAAAAATGAAAATGTGTTGGTTTTGCTCACGGATATGACTTCGTATGCCGATGCGTTGGCCATTGTTTCGAATCGCATGGATCAGATACCTTCCAAGGATTCTATGCCGGGCTCGCTGTATTCTGATTTGGCAAAAATCTATGAAAAAGCGGTTCAATTTCCTGCAGGTGGTTCTATCACCATCATCGCTGTCACGACTCTTTCTGGTGGCGATATCACACATGCGATTCCAGATAATACTGGTTATATTACTGAGGGACAGTTGTTCTTGCGTCGCGATACAGATGTCGGAAAAGTAATTGTGGATCCGTTCCGTTCTTTGTCGCGCTTGAAACAGTTGGTAATAGGCAAGAAAACAAGGGAAGATCATCCGCAGGTGATGAATGCGGCAGTGCGCTTATTTGCTGATGCTGCAAATGCGAAAACCAAACTTGAAAACGGATTTGACTTAACAGATTATGATGAACGTACGCTGGCGTTTGCAAAAGATTATTCAAATCAATTGTTGGCCATCGATGTTAATATTGATACAGAACAAATGCTGGATGTTGCGTGGGATTTATTCAAAGAGCATTTCAAGCAGACTGAAGTCAATATTAAACAGGATTTGGTTGATAAGTATTGGAAAAATAGTTGAAAGGGCTTCGCCGTTTTTAGGGCTTCGCCGTTTAAAGAGGTGCTGCGCACGTTGTTGGGCTTCGCCGTTTTGGGGGCTATGCCGTTAATTGGTGCTGCGCACGTTAAGAGGTTTATTTGTTGTATTGATATCTATAAGATAATATGTTATGATTCAGCGTTATGAGGATTTGATAGTTTGGCAATTATCGAGAATGCTGGTTATTGATGTTTATAAGTTATTTGAAAAAAACAGGGATTTTGATTTTAAAAGTCAAATTCAAAGGGCGTCTATTTCTATTATGAATAATATTGCAGAAGGTTTTGAAAAAGGACAAATTTCAAAAGATAATAAACAGTTTATTAATTTTCTAAATATCTCGTATGGCTCCTGTGGTGAAGTTAAAAGTATGTTATATGTAGCAGAGGATTTAAAATATGT
>JAUSNQ010000073.1 GCA_030655595.1 Paludibacter sp. | reverse complement strand
CATCTACAATCACCAAACCCAAGTGACGAAATGGAAGAAAAATGGAGGAACGCACACCCAAAATGACTTCGTAAGATTGGTTATGCAACACATTATTCCAGATTTCTACCCGTTCGGAATCAGAAAATTTTGAATGATAGACCCCCAGTTTATTCCCGAAAACCCGTTTCAAACGAGTCGTCAATTGGGTTGTCAATGCTATTTCGGGCACTAAATACAATACCTGCCGACCGGATGCAAGCACCTTGTTGATGAGGTGCGTGTATAATTCTGTCTTGCCGCTTGATGTAACACCATGCAACAAAACAACTTGCTTTTCAATGAATTGCTTTTCGATTTCCTGCAAAGCCTTTTCTTGAAAATCATTGAGCGTATAGGCTGCGACAGTATCTAAACTGAGGTAATCCAACCGGCCTATTTCTTTTTTTGAAATCTCGAAAATCCCTTTTTCAATCATCGTAGTCAATACGGCCGGACTGATGCCTGATTTATTGAGCAGATCCTTCTTGAAAACTTCCACTGTATCTTTTTTACGGAGACAATTCGAAAGTTCTATGTAACGCATGAGCAACTCGAGTTGTTTGGGTGCTTTCGATAAGACATCAAACAGACTTTTCAGTTGATCTTCCGGAAGAAATGCTTCGGTCAAATGAACACACGATTCCGATTTAGCGCGGAATTTAGCCGCTAGGTATTCGTTCACTTCAACAGCTCCTTTGTCGAGCAACCTTTTCACCGTCGGCATCACATCCTGACTGGCACAAACCTTATTAATTTCAGCTATTGTAAGCGGTTTGCCTGCTGATAAAACATCCAGCAATTGCTGTTCCTTCTCACTCAACAAAGTCGCTGCCTCAAAATCGGGGTTGATGCAGACTTCGGTTTCACTTTCCAATTTCAGACCGGAAGGAACAGCTGCCTGATAAACCTCACCGATATGCGCCATGTAATATTCACTGATCCATTCCCAGAATTTATATTGCGGGCGTCGCAACACAGGTTCAGTGTCGAGCAGACTTAAAATCTCTTTCGGTTCATAAAGCGTGGGTTTCAGGCTGTGAATGAAAGTAATGATACCTGTGTAGAGTTTCTTATTGCCAAATGGCACCACGACCCGCATACCGATGCGCACAGCCTCGTCCAGTGCCGAAGGTACGACATAGGTAAAAGTGCCCGAAACAGGCAAAGGAACTACCACATCAACATATTTCATAAAGGATCAATGAATTCAAAATAATTAAATACAAAAAACAGCATAAAGAGGAACTGATTTGATTCCATTTTCAAAACCAAAGTTCTTTTTTGAGATACGCATTGCATAGGGTGATTTGTACTTATCAATAAACACGCTCAGGCTTTTCGATCTATTCCGGGTGCCTTTTTTTACTTCAATCGGTATTACATTTCCTCCAATCTGGAGTATAAAGTCAACTTCCGCCTTACCTTCACTCTGCCAGTACATCAACTTATACTCTTTTGCTGCAAAAGACTGCACAACAAAGTTTTCGGTCATAGCACCAAGAAAAGTATTGTCAATCTCAATAGAAGATAAAATCATCTGTATAGGCATTTCTGATCGCAGCGTAAGCATACCGGTATCTGCCATGTACAATTTAAAGTTTGTCAGATCAACATAAGCATTAACGGGAATATAACCGTGCTCCAGACGTTGACATTTATGTGCGATTCCGGCATAAACAAGCCATTCGAGGGCTTCACCAAAAATGGTGGCAGTACCTCCACGCTGCACAACTTTATACTGGAACTTTGTGTTATCTTTGGCAAGTTGGGCAGGTATTGAATTGTAACATGCCCTGATTTTAATACTTGTCGCAGGATCAGCATATTTTGACATATCAGCGATATATTCGTTGAGTATATTATTTTGAATGAGTTGTACTCTCATAAAACTATTCGTGTCAATAAAAGCAGCTACCGCTGCGGGCATCCCACCAACGATAAAATACTGCTGGTAATACTCCAGGGCAAGTTCATGTAATGCTCCGGGCATAGCCGAATTATCATCGTAGTGTATTTTAATCTCTTCGGTAAGTTTCTCTCTGTTTACTGCCCACAAAAACTCCTCAAAATCGAGGGGGTACATATTTATTTCATTGACCTTTCCAACCGGGAAGGAGTATTTTTGCCTGTTTAATGCAACTCCCAATAAAGAACCTGCAGCTACAACATGATATTCCGGTGTTTGTTCACAAAAATATTTCAATAAGGTTAATGCCCTTTCACAAGCTTGTATTTCGTCAAAAAAAATCAATGTTTTTCCTGCAATAATTTCTTGTCCGTTCGCCACTTCAAGATATTGAAGTATTTTTAAAGGAGACAATTCAGTTTCAAGATACTTACATAAGTTCCCTTCAATTTCCATGTTGAGATAGACCATATCTTCAAAATACTCTCTCCCAAACCGTTCAACAATAAAAGTCTTACCAACCTGACGGGCGCCGTTTATGACCAAAGGCATTCTGCCCTCACTGTTTTTCCATGCTACAAGATAGTCACTGATTTTTCTTCTCATTGGTCTTGTTTTTTTATGACAAAGATACAATTATGTTCCAATAAATCAAATATATCTGATTTTATATAACATAAAAATCTTTTCTTATATAAAATTTTATCAACTATTCGCCAAATTTACTATCTTTGTAACCAACAAATAACGTTCGCATGTTCGACCCCTACCAAATCATTGAAAAATACTACACCCCGCATACTGAGGTGTATTATATCCTTGTGAAACACAGCGAACAAGTCAGGGACAAAGCCCTGGAAATTGCCCGAAAACACCCGGAAATGAAGCTCAATACCGAATTTATTGCCGAAGCTGCCCTCCTGCATGACATTGGTATTTTTCTGTGTGATGCCCCGCGGATATTTTGCCATGGGAACCACGCGTACATTGAACATGGATATCTAAGTGCAGATTTGCTTAGAAAAGAAGGCCTCCCACAACATGCCCTTGTCTGCGAGCGGCATACCGGAACCGGAATTTCATTAGAGAAAATTCTTGAACACAACCTACCGTTGCCACACAGGGACATGCAACCTATAACTTTAGAAGAGCAGGTTATCTGTTATGCTGACAAATTTTTCTCAAAAACAGAGTTGCATACCATGCATTCGCTTGACCGAATCAGGACAAGTATTGGTCGACATGGCGCTGAGCACGTAGCCATCTTTGATGCCTGGCACAAGCTTTTTTCGTGAAAATCTACTGAAACCCTACAATAACCTATAGGACAACCCGAAGGTGAGCAATTCCTTAAACTGGAGTTTTGCTTTTTCCCCTGCAGCTAAAATGATGGTATTATCGTATCTGGGATTCAAGGAAAGGCGGGTCGATAAAAATCTGTTGACCCTGAAATTAGTAACAATCTCCCAGTCGATTTCAACTTTTTCGTAATTGGTATAGAAAGATAGTTTTGAATCAATCTGGATTTCGCGGACAGGGCTATAGGACAGTTGCGCTCTGAATGAGCTACCAATCTGACTCAGCACGTTCTCTCCGGGCAGGATACCGAACGATTTTTTATTAACATTGATGGTATCGTTTACATAAATATATTTATAACTCAAAGGAGATAGCATCAAAGAGAATATTTTCTTGTATTTATAATCCAAACCGACACCCACATTGAATCTGACAGGTGTTAAGAATTTGGCTTTCATCAAAGGGGAGTTTATAGCCCGGTAATTATTGAAAAAATGGGTTGAGAAATCAACCGATCCACTATAGAACCAGTTTCCTCCTGCTTTGATACCCAACTTGCTGGTTGCCCTTAAAATATCATCATTGGTATTCAAAACCCGCATGGTATCACCCTCTACAGAGTTAAAACCAACTCGCCATTCCGCAAAATTATCCCACTGTATGTTTTTCTTAGCGTCGTAGTTAAACTTACCGTTGATAATACCCAGAATGGAGATATTATCACTACCCCCCTGATACCAATTGTCTGAAATATAATTTTGAGAAAATTGCAACAGGGCGTTAGAGTTTGTTGTCCATGGACTCAACTTAACCTTGTCGAATACTATTTTTCTGTGCGAATAAGTAACCTTCCTATCCTGCAGTAATACGTTTTCATCAATCGGCACAATATTGAATTTGAAGCGAACAAAATCAGTAACATCGGGCAGCTCATCGACTTGATAAGCAATCATTTGAGGTTCATATGCGGCAATCTTTCTTAAAGTAACATCCCTTAATTCCTGAATTTCTTTTTCTATGGTCAACATGTTGAAGGGAACGAAAAAGGTCGGAATTAACATCGCTTTTTTTTGATTCTCAAAATAACTATCAACAGACCATGGCGTAATTTCGAAGTTGTTGGACGAATAGCCATGAAAAATAACATCCAAAAAAAACGGATTGGTTTTCAAAAATCTGTCGTTGATGTGCAAACGCTTCATAGTTGGTTTTCTTGCATCTAACTCAGCGAGTACTTTGTGAATATCAATTGGCGTATACTGTCTCTCCTTTTCGATTCTGGGGCGACTGTAAGAATCTTGTCGTTCGGTTTCAACTTCAAAATTTTCAGATGGCACGGTATCAATAGCAAGTGAATCTTTTAGCTGAAACAATTGTTCAATCAAACTATCAATGTGCTTAACATCCAGGGTGTCCGTATTTGCATCAGTCAACGACATGACTGATACAGGCATATGGATAAAAAAAACTAACAATGCAATAAAAACCTTAAACTTCATTTTCTAACATTAAATACCTGTGAAAAGTTGACTAATCGAAGAGGGTAGGTGCATTTTCTTCAAACTTTCTGATAATCGTAAGCATCAAGGTTTCCCTGATAAATTTTGATTTGTTTGAAACTTTATATTGTGCTAAATATCGTCTAAATGCCTTTTCTTCAAGATCATTCAACGTAAATAAATGCTTATGAACACGCAATTTGCTTCGGCCAGAAGTTGATTTTTTTTCTTTCTTCCCCATGCTATTTTTAAAAGTCATGGCAAAAGTAATATTAAATGTTTAAATTTTAACTAAATATCAGAATATTCTATATTTTTGTGATGCTTAAACAAATTAAACTTCAACTATGGCAAAACATAATGATCTCGGTGTACTTGGGGAAAATCACGCTCAAGCTTTTCTGCTTTCGGAGGGTTACAAAATTCGTCACACCAATTACCGGGTCGGTAAACTCGAATTGGATATCGTGGCAGAAAAAGACGGATGGCTCATCATTGTGGAAGTTCGAACCCGAACAACCGACACCTTTGTTGCCCCCGAAGAATCCATCAATCTCAGAAAAATAAAGAATCTGGTTCATGCTGCGGGAGGGTATATCAAATATTTCAATTGGCAGGGAGAAACCCGTTTTGACATCATCTCCGTCATGCCGGATGGTGAAAACTTCAAAATTGATCATATTCAGGATGCATTTCTGCCTCCGGTGAACTGAAAATGCCTGAAAAACAACTGAAACAAAAAATTATCATAAAATATACCTGTAATGTT
>JAUSNQ010000068.1 GCA_030655595.1 Paludibacter sp. | reverse complement strand
ATCGCAAAAGCTTTGGGCAATAAAGGCAATAGTTCATGTGAAATCATCCGGAATTACTTACTGAAAGGCTTTTTCAAAGACCATTGCAAAATTTATCAGAAGAGACCTATTTATTGGCTGTTTGATGGTGGGAAAGCAGACGGCTTTAAGGCACTTGTCTATATGCACAGATATAATGAAAACACCATCGGCAACCTGCGCATTGATTATCTCCATCGAATTCAACGTATTTACGAAAACGAGATATCTAGAATGCAGGAAACCATTGAGAACAGCAAAGATGCCCGTGAAGTGACCGCGGCTACAAAACGAAAAGAAAAGCTATTAAAGCAGCTTAAAGAAACCAAGGAATATGATGAGAAAATCGCTCATCTGGCCCTTGCCCGTATCGCCATCGATTTAGATGATGGCGTGAAGGTTAACTACGAAAAAGTCCAGACTGATATGGATGGCAAGAAGCTTGACGTGCTGGCAAAAATTTAAAGTCGGAAGGAAGGGTGTGTGATGGCAGAACTAAATTTTAGGCAAATAACAGACAAACTCAACGCCGAGTTCGCCGGTGATAACCGAAAATTGGTTTTCTGGTACGATGACAAGGCGGAGTTTATTGAAGATATTGATACGTTAGAACTGGTAAACGCCAAAGTATATTACTTAGAGAAGGATAACCAGTTCTATACAAAATGCTTTCTGGAGCGAAAAGATAAAACAACTAATTATTTGCTTTATGCGCCATTTCCACGTCCAAATGTAAGGGATAACCATCTGGAGGATACGCTGCTTTATTCCAAGCAATTTTTTGCAGATCGGGCATCCTTGCTTGTGGTTGACCTGGGAATTGATCCTAAGTATAAACCGGTCATTCAAAAATATATTAAGTTCTTTAGAGCCAAGGATCGTACCCAAAGATTCTATGACTTGGAGCTTGAGAATTTCACTATAGAAAGTATTGAAGTGGCTCTTATGAGTGTTCTTTGTAAAACCAGGACAGCCTTTTTTGACGAGGTTGTTCGCGTTGTCTTGACAGATGATGGTCTTGAAAACAATAAGTTCCTGGCTGAGTTTGAAAAATACGATCTGCTATCTGCCTTCTGGCGATTATGTGAGGAGCAGTTTGGGTATACCGATGTGAAGCCGACCCTGGAGAAGCTTATAGTTACCATGTTTGTGACATACACGGAACGATATGTTCAGGGTGAGCTGCCTCAGGCATGGAAAAGTTTTTTGTCTTATAAGTCAGGCAACATTATTGCCTTTCTTGATAACCTGATGAACAATGTTTTATATCGGGGGAAATATGATAAACTCTCAGCTAACGTAGCAAGAGGGCTAAATGCTGGTGCTGCTTTTGAAAAATATAACCCGGAAGTTATGATAGCCTGTGATACTTTTGAGATTATAGATCAGTTCATTATCGACTGGGTAAGTGACAGACTTTTGGATGAGGATACTGGTGCGAAACTTGGGGACTTATCTATACCCGCTGTTTGTCAGGAACGTCGTAAAAAGCACTTTGGAGAAAGCTATAAAGTTAAGTATCTGCTATTGGAAAACGCCTACTATGTGATTTTGGCAGCTAAATATCATGGCAAAGAAAGTTTAAAAGAAATTGTGAATCAGTACCTTGCTTCCGATTGCATGATCGACAACCAGTATCGTAATTTCTATTACAATTATGATCAGTTAAACGAGAACTCATCTTTTGAAAAAACTCGAGATCTGGTTGAGAATATCTATTCCAATGAATTTCTGTCTAAGGTGATTTATAAGTGGAATGCCGCTTTGGATGCAAAGAACATGCTTTCAGTCCTTCCATTACAGAGAAACTTCTATAATAAATATGTCCGGTCAAGCAAAGATCGAGTGGTTGTCATTATTTCTGATGCCATGCGATACGAAGTAGGGCGAACGCTTTACATGAAATTGCAGGACGATGAAAAATGCACCGCTAAACTGGATGCTATTATGGGAGTGCTGCCTTCTTATACAAGGCTTGGAATGGGAGCTTTGCTCCCTCATCAGAAACTGGAATTAACAGATGACAACAAGGTTATGGTTGATGGAATGCCTTGTGACTCTTTGAAACAGCGTGAAGTGATTTTAAATACGTATTCTCCTAACAGCCGGTGCATTCAGTTTGATGATGTAAAAATGATGAAAAAGGCGGAACTTAGAGAAATCTTTACCGGTATGGATGTTGTCTATATATACCATAACCAGATAGATGCTCGTGGCGATAAGCTCAATACGGAAAATGAAGTATTTATTGCCTGCCAAGAAGCCATAGAAGAAATATTTGCATTGATTAAGCGTCTGTCTACCAGTGCAAATACGTACCATTTTATCGTTACTGCAGACCATGGCTTTATTTATAAACGTGACAAGCTGCAAGAAAGTGATAAGATGATTAACCTTGCAGACAAGGATGCCTTTGTGAATCGGCGGTTCATAGTCTCGGAACAAGCTTTGCAGGATAATGGTATTGTCTCTATTCCTATGAGTAAAATCCTTGATAACGCTGACCATAAAGTTGTTTCAGTCCCTGTTAGCTCAAATGTGTTCAAGGTAGCAGGAGGCGGTCAGAATTTTGTTCATGGCGGTTCTTCACCACAGGAGCTGATTTTACCGGTTATTGATGTGAAGGTTGAAAAAGGCCATATGGATACCCGTCCGGCCCAAATCATGCTGGTTAGCATGGTTCAGAAAATTACGAACCTGATTTCATCCTTGGATTTCATTCAATCAGAACCCATCAGCGATGTGATCAAGGAGACCAGCTATAAAGTTTTCTTTATCTCTGAAAACAATGAGAAAATATCCAATGAGTGCATCTATGTTGCAGACAAAAAGGATGTTGATTCCGCAAAGAGAATCTTTAGGCTGAAATTTAACTTTAAGAATAAGCCGTATGATAAGGCCAAAAGATACTATCTCGTGGCTTATGATGAAAAAAATGATCTTGAAGTCCTTCGCCATGACATAGTAATGGATATTGCTTTTGCCGATGATTTTGGATTCAGTGTATAAAAAGGGGTGAACCAGGTGGATGAAAGGGAAATAAATCATAAAGAAATTGAAATAGAAGAGTTCCAGGATGACTTCGATGAAACAGCGTTTAGTGACGAGACATCTGTAGAATCCATACTGTCGGACAATTATCTCAATGATAAGCTGAACGAAGTCTTTGCCGGGAAGGTTGTGCGAAAAGATCTGACAAAGAAGATCAAAGAAGGGGCTAATGTACCTGTATATGTTCTGGAGTATCTTCTGGGAATGTACTGCGCAACAACGGATGAAGAATCAATTGCTGACGGTGTAAAAAACGTAAAAAGTATTCTATCCAAGAATTTTGTGCGCCCGGATGAAGCACAAAAAATTATATCCAAGCTGCGGGAAAGAGGCAGCTATACGGTTATTGACAAAGTGGCGGTTAAGCTCAATTTCAAGCAGGATATTTATGAAGCTGAGTTTTCCAATCTGGGGATAAAGAATGTACCGATTTCGGAAAAATATGCCTCAGACTTTGAACGATTGCTCTGTGGAGGCATATGGTGCATTGTTCAATTGGAATATTTCTATGATGAGGCTGACAAAAACAGATGCCCTTTTATTATAAGGAAGCTCACCCCTATTCAAATGCCCAATCTCGACTTAAGCGAAGTATTACAGGGTCGAGAGCAGTTTACAAAAGATGAGTGGATTGATGTAATCCTTCGCTCTGTGGGAATGGAGCCATCCAAGTTTTCAGCGAGAGTGAAAATGCTACTCCTTGCCAGAATGATTCCTCTTGTAGAAAATAACTTTAATTTGTGTGAGCTTGGTCCACGAGGGACAGGTAAGTCCCATGTTTATAAGGAAATCTCACCAAACAGTATTTTAGTATCGGGCGGTCAGACAACGGTAGCGAATTTGTTTTATAACATGTCCAACAAGACAGTGGGACTTGTGGGTATGTGGGATTGTGTAGCTTTTGATGAAGTGGCAGGTATTACCTTCAAGGATAAAGACGGCGTTCAAATCATGAAGGATTTTATGGCTTCAGGTTCTTTTTCAAGGGGAAAAGAAGAAAAGAATGCATCTGCATCTATGGTGTTTGTCGGAAATATAAATCAGAGTGTGGATGTTCTTTTGAAAACATCACATTTGTTTGATCCTTTCCCTGAAGCAATGGCCTATGATAGCGCATTTTTTGATCGGATGCATTGCTATATACCAGGCTGGGAGGTGCCAAAATATAGGCCTGAATTTTTTACAAATGATTACGGGTTCATAACAGACTATCTATCGGAATTCTTGCGTGAACTTAGAAAAACATCCTATGCGGATGCTTTTGATCGATATTTTAAACTCGGCAATAATTTGAACCAGCGTGATGTCATCGCGGTGCGAAAAATGGTTTCCGGTCTTATTAAATTGATTTATCCAAATGGAAAATTCGAAAAGGATGAAATTGAGGAGATCCTCAGGTTTGCTCTTGAAGGCAGAAGACGAGTAAAGGAGCAGCTCAAAAAAATAGGCGGAATGGAGTTTTATGATGTTAACTTCTCCTACATAGATAATATGAGCTTTGCAGAAGAGTTTGTTCCAGTTCCTGAGCAAGGTGGCGGCAAACTGATTCCTGAAGGGCTACACAAGCCAGGGCAAGTTTATACAGTAAGCCGGGGAAAGTCTGGCATGATAGGTGTATTTAAGCTGGAAATTGAAATGGTGACAGGTTCAGGTAAATTTGAACGCACCGGAATAGGTTCTGATAGAGAAGCGAAAGAATCTATTGAAACCGCATACAGGTATTTAAAAGCAAACAGCAAGAATATAAGCGGGACGATCAGTACATCAACAAAAGATTATTTGATGCATTTGCAGGATTTAAATGGTATGGGTATTACAAATCAGTTAACATTGGCTTCACTCGTAGCTTTATGTTCTGCCGCATTGCATAAGCCAGTAATAAGCAGTCTTGCTGTGCTTGGAAATCTTAGTATTGGTGGGACGATCATTAAAGTTGAAGAGCTTGCAAATGT
>JAUSNQ010000064.1 GCA_030655595.1 Paludibacter sp. | reverse complement strand
TAACGGATAAGTACCTTCCTGTTCAATCGGATTTTGTGTAGCCATAACTAAAAATGGCTCCGGCAATTTGTAAGTATGATCACCAATTGTAACCTGACGTTCTTGCATGGCTTCAAGCAAAGCACTTTGCACTTTTGCCGGTGCACGGTTTATCTCATCCGCAAGAATTAAATTTGCAAAAACGGGTCCTTTGCGGATACTGAATTCCTCCTTTTTCTGGCTGTAAATCATGGTTCCAACAACATCAGCCGGCAATAAGTCAGGCGTAAATTGTATTCTGCTATAATCTCCCTTAATTAAATCCGACAAAGTTTTAATTGCCAATGTCTTAGCCAATCCCGGAACACCTTCTAACAAGATATGCCCATCAGACAATAAACCGATTAATAAAGATTCAACTAAATGCTTCTGACCCACGATCACTTTGTCCATACCCATCACCAGGGCATCAACAAAATAACTTTGTTTCTCAATTTTTTCGTTAAGTTCTCGAATATCAACAGATTGTTCCATAAATATTGTATAAATAATTTTTTTATAAAAAGTGAAACAAATGTACGATAAAAAAGATACTTAAAATCTTGATTTAATATCTATTAACGCGAATTTAGATTATTAAGTAATGGGATGGGGTACAGTTGTGAATCTTATCGTATAATCCTAAAGAAAAACCAAAAAACCCGATAACCTATCAATAAAAACTGACGGGTTATCAGGTTGAAATTCAGAATAAACCAAGTGTTATTTTTTCAAGTACAAATCATGAAGTTTTAGCGCATATTCCAAACACCTTGGGTTATTCTTATCAGCCAAAACAGGATTGAGTTTTGGAATTTTTAAAATTTTACCAGGAGAAATTTGATCAGGCGAAGTAAACTGCTCCATGTTGGCCTCATAAATGTAAACCCAAAATTCTTTAACTCCATAATGACGCTCCGCAATTCGTGTAAGTCTACTCCCTTGAATAACCTTTTCTGTGGCAATAAATTCTGTGTATACCCGAGGCTGATCAAACAAAATTTGAAGATGATCAACCGGCTCATCGTTTAGTTCAAATTCTAATTCATCATCAACTGAAGGTTCGAGCATTTGGCTTGAAACTGTATCGGGAACAACCGATACTCCTTCGTATGGCAGAACTGCTTCGAATTGCGTTCTATCTGTTTTGAGAAAATTGGCAATCTTGAAGATCACATTAAAATAGATTAATATGTAAATCAACAATCCGCCAACCATGATACCCATAAAAAAGAAACTAAGACTTTTATCTTTATAAAGATTCGATTTTTTCTTAGTAGGAGGATTTGATATTTTGTGTTGAAATTCTTCAGAAGTGTCCTGAACAGAAGGAACCTCAATGACTATTTCTTCTTCATTTTTGTTCAAAGAATTAATCTCCGATAGAATGCCTTTTATTTCATTCGCATGCTCCGCAAATAATTTAAGTGGTTTTGGTGTTTCATCCGCATCAACCAAATCTGCTGTAGAATCATGATTATCGTCTTCATAAGCAAGTACTACAGCTTCCAGATGAGAATACGGTTCATTTACTAGTTCTTTCAAATTTGCTTCAGGGGTAAAAACAACTTTATGGTAGCCGTCGATGATAATTTCCGCACCGGTATTTACATCAACACTCTTTCTGGGTTCATTCCATTGCAATTTGAATGTTCCTAATCCTTTGATTTTGACAACATCATTGGCCATCAAAGATTCTTCAATTGTGGCAACCAACACTTTCAGGAAATCGTCTGTCAGTCTTTTATTGACCGAGATGCTTTCGGCAACCAATTCTGCAATTTCAGCAGCATTTATTTTCGTTTTACTCATGACGTGGAATTTCTTTGAGTTTAACCTTGAGTGTACTACTTTGTTTGAAATTCACAACCAATTTTGGTGGAATCAACGTCCTGATTTTGGTAACAGGATGAACTGAAAGTCTTTCTTCCTTTCTTCTTAATTCAAAAGAACCGAAACCCTGCAAACCGATTGTATTGCCTTCTATCAACTGTGTTTTCAATATCTCAACAGTTGCATCCATAAGCTTTTCAACGGTTTCTTCAGATTGATTCATGCTTGAAGCAATGGCAATTAATAAATCTTTGTGTTTCATCATTAAGTATTTTTATCTTGCATATAAATCAAAATCAGTAGCATCTAAAATCTCTGCATCATAGAAGGATCCAATCTCAATTCCTTTGTTATCAGCCGAAATCAACACTTCGGGATCTACTTCCGGTGAATCAAATTCTGTTCTGCCGATGTAATAATCTGTTTCTCTGCGATCAATGATTACCTTCATGGTTTTTCCAATTTTCTGTTGATTGATTTCAGCAGAAATTTCCTGTTGTAAGGACATAATCTCATCCATTCTTTGTTGCTTTACTTCAAGTGGAATATCATCCTGATAGTGCTCGTAAGCATGTGTGCTTTCTTCATGTGAATATACGAATGCACCTAATCTTTCAAACCGTGCAAAACGTAAAAAATCTTTCAATTCAGCCACATCATCCTCCGTTTCTCCGGGGTGTCCGAGCAACACCGTTGTTCTTAAATGAATACCCGGAACTTCCTCCCTGATTCTTTGAATGAGTTGATACGTTTGCTCCTTGGTAATATTTCTTCGCATGATTTTGAGCATGTTATCGCTCACGTGCTGCAATGCAATATCCAAATACTTACAAACATTATCTCTTTCCCGCATCACCTTCAGGATGTCATAAGGAAAATGAGAAGGGTATGCATAATGTAAACGAATCCATTCAACTCCCTGTATATCCGACAAACGCTCCAATAAACTCGCCAATTTCTGTTCCTTGTACCTGTCGAGTCCGTATGAAGATAAATCCTGCGCAATCAACTGAAATTCCTTAACACCCTTTTCAACTAACTTTTTAACCTCAGTTTCCAGATCCTCGATAGACCTGGATCGGTGCTTTCCAGTTATCAGCGGAATAGCACAATAAGAACAGGTACGGTTACAGCCTTCTGATATTTTCAAATAAGCATAATGTGCAGGTGTTGTTAAAGAACGTTCTAACCTCAAATCTGCCCTGTATTCCTGACCTAAATGAGTTAAGATGTCGTTGTAATTAAACTTCCCGAAATACTTATCAACTTCGGGGATTTCTTTTTGTAAATCAGCCATGTATCTTTCCGACAAACAGCCCATGACATACAACTTATCAATTTTATGTCGTTTTTTTAATTCTGCTAACTGCAAAATAGCATTAACACTCTCTTCCTTGGCATCTCCTATAAATCCGCAGGTGTTTATAATTACAATTTCCCCATCCGGATTATCTGCATCATGGCGGACTTGATAGCCCAAAGCATCAAACTGGCGCATCAACTGTTCCGAATCAACCAGATTTTTGGAACAACCCATGGTAATGATATCAACTCTGCCTTTTGTCATGACTCAAACAATGAACTGACAAATGCTTCTCTGTCAAATACCTGTAAATGTTCTACCCCTTCACCCAATCCGATGTATTTAACCGGAATTTTAAATTGATCCGAAATGCCAATGACCACCCCACCTTTTGCCGTACCATCTAATTTAGTAATCGCCAAGGCGTTCACATCTGTTGCTTTCGTGAACTGCTTTGCCTGCTCAAAAGCATTCTGTCCGGTTGATCCATCCAGTACCAGCAACACTTCGTGTGGAGCTCCGGGAATAATCTTTTGCATCACGTTGCGAATTTTGGTCAACTCATTCATCAAATTCACTTTATTATGAAGGCGACCTGCAGTATCAATAATTACTACATCAGCAGCATTTGATTTAGCAGAAGCAATGGTGTCGTATGCAACTGAAGCTGGGTCTGATCCCATTTTCTGTTTGATAACAGGCACTCCTACCCGCTCTCCCCATATGACCAGCTGTTCAACAGCAGCTGCGCGAAACGTATCAGCAGCACCTAAATAGACAGATTTTCCGGCCTTTTTAAATTGATATGCCAACTTGCCGATGGTGGTAGTTTTACCAACACCATTTACACCGACTACCATAATCACATAAGGAGATGCCGGTAATTCTGATTCAAAATCAATGGTGATGTTTGCATTATTTTCAGCTAGCAATGCAGCAATTTCCTCTTTCAGTATTGAATTTAATTCACTTGTATTGACATATTTATCTGCTAAAACACGTTTTTCAATACGTTCTATGATTCGTAAAGTGGTTTCAACGCCCACATCAGAGGTAATCAAGACTTCCTCTAAGTTGTCCAACACTTCATCATCCACTTTCGACTTACCAACTACAGCCCGTGATATCTTGGAAAAAACACTTTCTTTGGTTTTCGACAAACCTTGATCCAGCGTTTCCTTTTTATCTTTATTAAAAAAATCGAATATACCCATGTAATATATAACTGCTATTTGTTTTACTATTTAATCATTTGCTATTTACTATTTGTGCTAATCAGAAGTTGATAAGCAAATTGAGAAGTGACAAAATTAAGCATTTTTTCCATATTTTAAAAATAAAAAATCCCCTCATTCTGTAAATGAGAGGATTCTTTCAATATTTTAAAACAAGGTTGAAAATTATTTTGCAAAAAAGTCTTTCACCTTATCGTTATGTATCATTTCTTCCTGAAAAATATAAGCTCCGGTTTTAGGTGATTTCACCATCTTGATTACCTTTGCGAATGAACGTCCTTCACCTTTCTGAAGGGATGCAACTGCTTTCTTTGCCATGATTCAATCTTATTTAATTTCTTTGTGAACAGTAACTTTTTTCAATATTGGGTTGTATTTCTTCAACTCCATACGACTTGGCGTATTTTTCCTGTTTTTCATCGTAATATAACGTGAAGTTCCGGGCATTCCGCTTTCTTTGTGTTCAGTACATTCTAATATAACCTGTACTCTAGCTTCTTTCGATTTTTTTGCCATTTAAAATTTCCTCCCTTAATTATGCGTATAAATACCCTTTATCCGCAGCTTTTTTAATTGCTACATCCAAACCCAATTTATTGATGGTGCGCAAACCGGATGCAGAAACTTTCAGGCTAATCCATGTATCCTGCTCAACCCAATAAAACTTTTTAGTAAACAAATTTACATCAAAAGTCCTTTTAGTACGGCGCTTTGAGTGGGAAACATTGTTTCCAACCATCGCTTTTTTTCCGGTAATCTGACAAATTTTTGACATTTCTATATCTTTTTTTTATTTACATTTTTTCTCAAAAACAGTGTGCAAAAGTACACTATTTATTTTAAACCCGCAAGTAATTAATTATAATTTTTCTGTTTTTTTAGAACCTGACTCATTCAAACTATTATTCAAATGAGAATCAATCGATTAAACTACTCTATACTACAAATTGCGTATAGCGTCGAGCAACATCAACAGGGAAGTCTGAGTAGTCCGTTCAATATTCTGCTCCCGATTGAGTTTGAACTGAAATGGTTTGCTGACAATATTTTCCCTTGTGCCAAGCGCAATCCAAACAGTACCTACCGGTTTTTCCGGTGTTCCTCCATCAGGTCCCGCAATGCCTGAAGTCGCAATTGCAAAATCAGTTTGCATCAGTTTTAATGCACCGGTAGCCATTTGTTCCACGACTTCCTGACTGACAGCACCATAACTAACCAAATTACTCCGATCAACGTTTAACACTTGTTCCTTCACCTCATCCTGGTATGCAACAACAGACCCATTAAAATACCGGGAACTTCCCGAAACCGATGTTATGCGGTGAGCAATATAACCACCGGTACAACTTTCAGCAGTCGCTAACGTCTTTCCTAGCTTTGTTAAATATTTGCCCACAAGCGCTTCCAATGAGATATCTTCTTCTGCAATAATAGCATCTCCCAAAATTAATTTCAAGGCTGCTACTTTCTCATTGATTAAAACCAACGTAGATGCGTAATCGAAATTTTTAGCACTTAATCTTAACTTTACAATATTGAAATTTGGTAAATAGGCGAGGTGAATATTCTCGGGCAATTCGTTTTCCCAATCTGCAATTTTCAACGCTAGTGCCGACTCGGGATATCCGCTTACCAGAATCGTTTGATGAATGATGGATTCGGGCTGGAAGTATTGCAATAGCCTTGGAATAATTGCTTCCGTCATGACCTGTTTCATCTCATAAGGCACTCCGGGCATTGAGACTACGATTTTGCCATTTTGTTCAAACCAAGTAATTGGGGCTGTCCCCAATGAGTTTCGAATAATTTTAGCATTATCCGGAACCATTGCCTGCGACTTGGTTAATTCATTCATCGCACGAGCACGATTGCGCAGTAAATTCGCAATATCCTCATAAACCTGTTGGCTGAAAATCAAATTTGCTTCAAAGAACTCACACAAGGCTTGTTTTGTAATATCATCTTTGGTTGGTCCTATTCCACCTGTAATCAGCACAACTTCTGCACGTGACAAGGCGGAATTTAAAGCTTCCGTAATCTGCGGCTCGTAATCATGTACCGATGTAATCTGTACAACATCAAATCCCGCTCTGTTAAGTTCAACAGCCATCCAGGCAGAATTCGTATCCACAATTTGTCCGATTAAAATCTCGTCACCGATGGTAATTATTTCAACTTGCATGGAATTATTTGATTTGATTAATTTCTTGAGCTGCTATGGTTAATTGCTCGTACCAATCATGACCAAACTTACGCTCGAGAGGCTCTTTTAAAAACTGATAAAGCGGAACTTTCAACTTACCGCCCAGATCAATTGCACAACCGCATATTTTCCAGCGATGATAATTTACTGCTCTGAAATTTTTGTATTTTTGAACCCTCACCGGATAAAGATGACAGGATATTGGTTTTGGAAAATCAGTTTTGCCCTCCCTGAACGCTTTTTCAATAGCACATTTACACGTTCCTGATTCATCAAAATAAGTAAAAACACATTCTCTGCCATTCACAATGGAAGTAACAGACTCATTTTCTTCATCGATGTATGAAATCCCTTGTAAATTAATCAGCGCTTTGGATTGCTCAGTCAAATCATGCCAGATTAATGGCAGTATTTCCTGAATCTTTTCAATTTCATGATCTTCCAATGGAGCACCGGCATCTCCTTCTATGCAACACTCCCCTTTACAAGCAGCGAGGTTGCAGACAAAGTACTCATC
>JAUSNQ010000053.1 GCA_030655595.1 Paludibacter sp. | reverse complement strand
ATGCGTGAGTGATTCCACAGCAGCAGTATAATCTTCAATGTAATTCAATTCATCCTGATAATAACTAACGATCGTTCTCGACCACCAGCTATTTTCACGCAAATCTTCCGCATATTTCTTCAACATGTTTTCTTTCACCTTTTGCAAATCATCCTGGCGCGGACCGTTTTCGACAATTTCGTCGACTTCCTTGTGGATGATGCTCATCAGATGCGCTTGCTTTTCCGGATCGGTATCAAATTGCATCAACACCACCGCTTCGCTGATTGGCACACGGCTCAACGCACCACGTACGCCTACACCATAAGAACCACCTTCTTTTTCGCGGATGCTTTCCAAATAACGCATGTTCAGGATGCTTCCGATGGCTGTCATGGTGGTATGGTTTTCAAGATTATACGACAAATGACCCGAATAGAAAATGAAGTTCGACGCCTTGTTGATTTGCATGGATTTGGTGAAATGGTTGTTGACCAATCCCCGCGGTCTGCGAATCTTGTTATCTGTAAATTTCTCCTTTACCTTCTTGGATTTCAGTCCGCCCAAATAGCTCAAAACAGCTTGTTTCACCGCTTCATCAGCAGGATTTACATTGCCTGTAAAGACAAAAGTAAAATCGGCAGGCGCAGCAAAGCGATCTTTGAATATTGCCAATGCTTTATCCTGGTCCATGTCATTCAAAGTCTCCATATTCATGATGACCGTTCTTGGATGGCGGTTGGTGAGCATCAGGGTCACCGTATCGGAGAAAGCCCTTCTCGGATCAGCGGCATTGTTGGCCAAAGTCGCTTTATACATGTTCACCAAAGCACCATAAGCATTGTCATCTTTGCGTGGTGCCGTGAAATAGAGGTGAATCAATTGCAACATGGTTTCAAAATCCGAAACAGATGATTTGCCGGTGAAGCCTTCGTCGTAGGTACCAATGCGCGGAGTTACACTTGCAATCTTACCGGTCAGGACTTTGTTCAATTCAATTTGGGAGAACTCACCTACACCATTATTTGCGACGATCGTAGCCGCCAAAGTTGCAGATACCAAATCTTCCTGCTTTTTCACCTTCGAAACACCCCCTTCGCTGAAAGCAGTCAGGAGAATTTCATCCTGTTTGAAATCGGTTTGTTTAAAAATTACCTTGACGCCATTGGATAAAGTCCATTTGGTCGTACCCAGCACCTTGTTTTCAGTTGCCTTTTTAATTTTGCCTGCCTTGGGAGCATTTTCAATCAGCGGCCTGCTGAGGTCTTCCTCCTCTTTGGCTGTCAGTTCCACCGTTTTTACATCCTGTAAGCTTTGTAAAATCACTTCGTTGGAAGGAATTAAAACAGTTGGTTTATCCGGTGCCATGAACGACACAATCAGATTTTCATCGGTCACGTAACGCTTTACAACCTGGTTGAGAACCTCCGCCGTAATGTGCGGCATGAGCATCTGAGTTGTTTGATATTCCCATTCAATACCCGGAATCAATTCCTGATCGAGATAATGACGCACATATTCACGCACCAGGTCGCGATTCTTTTGGTTATCCCTATCATTATAAGCATTCTCCATGGATTTCAGGATATCCGTCTTGGCCCTTTCGACTTCCGAATTGGTAAAGCCAAAGCGTTTGAGTTTTTCAGCTTCCAGCAACAAAGCCTGCAAACCCTCCAGTTCTTTTCCTTCCTTCGGAACAGCCAGCAACTCAAAAGCATCCTTTGATTTAACCAGTTTTCCGTATTGAGCCATACCAAAGACAAAAGGCGCATCAGCCTGTTGGGTGAGTTCAGCAAAACGGTAGCCCATGATGGTGGAGACAATGTTGTTGACCAATCCGGTCATATAACCGGCCATGGAAAGTTTCATTTCTTCGGGCATCACATCGTGTTTGAACTCCAGTTCGATGCGGGTCATACGTGCTTCGGGGTCTTTGACAACCGAAATGATTGGCTCAACATTATTTCCGATGGGATAAATCGGACGTTCACCCGCATTTTCTTTGGCAGGAATATCGGCAAACAAGGTTTTGATTTTGGCTTCCACCAAATCCACATCCACATCACCCACAATTAAAATTGCCTGCAAATCAGGACGATACCATTTATCATAATAATCGCGCAGGGTTTGGTACGTAAAGTTATTGATCACAGCCGTATCGCCAATCACATCGCGTTTCGCATATTGCGAACCCGGATATTTCAGGTAATTGGAAGCCTTCCACATGCGGCGTTCCGGACCGGCACCTGTGCGCCATTCCTCGCGAATTACGCCGCGTTCCGCATCAATTTCTTCATCCAGCAAAGCGATAGAACTCGACCAGTCGTGCAAGACCAGCAAAGCGCTGTCGATTACACCTTCGCGTGTTGTTGGAACATCAGAAAGGTTATAAACCGTTTCATCCAACGAAGTGTAGGCATTGATGTTGGTGCCGAATTTAACGCCGATGGATTCAAAATACTCAATAATCATTTTATCGGGAAAATTTTTGGTCCCGTTAAAAGCCATGTGCTCCAGGAAATGCGCCAATCCATTCTGATCATCATTTTCCAAAATAGCACCCACGTTTTGAGCGATATAAAACTCCGCTCTTTCCTTTGGTTGCTGGTTGTGCCGAATGTAATAAGTCATCCCGTTTTCCAACTTGCCATAACGCACTTTGGGATCGATTGGCACGGGCGGCATTTGCTGTGCAGCCAAATTCACTGAGAATCCGAATAAGATCAGGATTACAAAAAACAACTGTAAGTTCTTCATTTTGATTAATTTTTCTTTTTTAAAATTTGTATGTTAATGCTTAATTGTTGCATTTTTAAACTTTGCAAAGTAAAGTAATATTTTAAATGTATCAAAATAAAATACTACAAATGTG
>JAUSNQ010000052.1 GCA_030655595.1 Paludibacter sp. | reverse complement strand
CGACCGAGGTATGCAACCGATTCGCTATCGAGTTCAACAGCAACCAGTTCTATATTCGGATCTTTCAACAGAAATTGTGTGAGAACTCCCGTACCAGGTCCAATTTCCAAAACAGGAGTAGGAGCTGTTAACGCTAAGCTTTCAGCGATGCGACGGGCTACTTCCAAGTCCTTGAGGAAGTGCTGTCCCAAGTATTTCTTTGCTCTTACTTGTGCCATGCTCATGATAGTCGTCGGACATGTTGAATTTGGAAGTAGTTAATAATAAATTGTATCTTTGTGCGTTTTTTAACGCCGCACAAAAGTAAACAAATTTGTTACAAGTACCAACAAAATGCGTAAAATACTCAAATCCTCCGGTAGCGGAATCCGTCGAATTGTAGATTTTTTTTATCCTCCTTTCCGCAAATACATGTCTGTAGAATTCTTCAGATATGGCGCAACCGGAGCGGCTAACCTGGTGTTCGACTGGATTTTATATTTCTGCATTTTTCACTTTATCCTGCACCAGCAGATGTTGCACTTGGGTTTTGTCACGCTGAGTTCACACATCGCTGCGCTGGTACTTTCGTTTCCAATTAGCTTCACGACTGGCTTTCTGCTTCAGAAATACGTCACCTTCACTGCCTCCGACCTCCGCGGCAAGGTACAGCTTTTCCGTTACGCCATTGTCGTAATCGTAAACCTAACCATCAACTACCTCGGACTGAAACTGTTGGTTGATGTCTTTGGTTGGTACCCCACCCCATCGAAAATGGTGATTACAATTTTGGCTACGGGAGTGAGTTATATTTCGCAGAAGAGGTATACGTTTAGGTAGAGGTCACAGTTAATTACAAACCCCTATATGGAATTTTAAACTAAGTTATTTAACAGGCACACGACTCAACCAAAAAGCCGTACTGAAAAAATCAGAACGGCTTTTCTTATACATGAATATGCATGCAATTATTCAGCTGCTTTTTCTTCTTTTGGAGGACGAGGAAGTAGCGCTTTGCGGGAAAGCTTGAATTTTCCTGTTTTAGCATCGATATCGAGCAATTTCACTTCCAGCATATCATTTTCTTTGATACCTGAAGCTTCCATTGTTTCAATGCGTTTCCAGTCGATTTCTGAGATGTGCAGCAAGCCTTCTTTTCCCGGCATGAATTCAACAAAACATCCATAAGGCATTACCGATTTCACTTTGGCAGGATAGATTTCTCCTATTTCAGGAATAGAGATAATGCCTTTGATTTTGGCAACAGCAGCATCAATGGCCTCTTTGTTGTTGGCTGCAATTTCCACACGACCCTGATCGCCGATTTCTTCAATCGAAATAATGGCACCAGTTTCAGCTTGCATGCCCTGGATGATTTTTCCACCAGGTCCGATTATAGCACCAATCATCTCTTTCGGGATGAACATCACCACGATACGAGGAGCATTGGGTTTGAAATCTTCGCGGGGTTCGGCGATGGTTTCTTTTATTTTATCTAAGATGTGCAAACGACCGGCTTTTGCCTGACTCAATGCTTTTTCCAAAATTTCATAAGATAAGCCATCCACTTTGATGTCCATCTGCGTAGCGGTGATACCATCTCTGGTTCCAGTTACCTTGAAGTCCATGTCACCTAAATGATCCTCATCTCCCAAAATATCAGATAGAACAGCGAAGTTTTTTCCTTTATTTTCAGAAATCAATCCCATGGCAATACCCGAAACCGGTTTTTTGATGGCTACACCGGCATCCATCAATGCCAATGTTCCGGCACAAACAGTAGCCATAGAAGATGATCCGTTTGATTCCAAGATGTCGGAAACGACACGAATCACATAAGGATAATTTTCAGGAATCATTGGTTTCAAAGCACGCAAGGCGAGGTTACCATGACCAACTTCACGGCGACCCGTTCCTCTTGAAGGACGCGCTTCACCGGTTGAGAATGGCGGAAAGTTGTAATGCAACAAGAATCTTTCTCTTCCCTGATTCAAGGCCTCATCCACAATTTTCTCATCTTGTTTGGTCCCTAAAGTTACAGTGGTCAGCGATTGAGTTTCACCACGGGTGAAAACTGCTGAACCATGCGAGCCCGGAAGATAATCGATTTCCGACCAGATAGGACGAATTTCGGTAGTCTTACGACCATCGAGACGTTTACCTTCATCTAAGATAGAACGACGCATGGCTTCTTTTTCCACATCGTGGTAGTATTTGTTGATCAGACCTTTTTTTGCTTCAGCAACTTCAGGCTCCAGTGCAGCGACATATTCAGATTTTACAGCTTCGAAGTTTTCAATACGTGCGTGTTTGTCAGTATTGCAGGCAGTAGCCAACGCAAAAGCTTTCGCATAGGTCTTGTCCCAGATATCTTTTTTCAGATCTTCATCGTTTTCTTCGTGGCAATAGGTCCGTTTTGTTGTTTTGCCTACCGCTTCCATCAGTTCCAATTGCACCTGGCATTGAACTTTGATAGCTTCGTGAGCAAATTTCATTGCACTCAGCAAATCTTCTTCACTTACTTCCTGCATTTCACCTTCCACCATCATGATGTTGTCGATTGTTGCGGCAACGATGACTTCCATATCGGCAAGCTCTAACTGTGCAAAAGTGGGATTAACCACAAACTTACCATCGATTCTGGCGACACGTACCTCAGAAATAGGTCCGTTAAAAGGAACATCCGAAACTGCCAGTGCAGCAGAAGCAGCTAAACCTGCCAAAGCATCAGGCATATCAACACCATCAGCAGAAAACAACATGACATTTACGAAAGTTTCGGCATGGTAATCATCCGGAAACAAAGGACGTAATGCTCGGTCAACCAAACGTGAAATCAAAATTTCATAATCTGACGGACGACCTTCACGACGAAGGAAACCTCCCGGAAAACGACCATTTGCTGAGAATTTTTCTTTGTAATCTACCGAAAGCGGCATAAAATCGACTCCGGGAGATGCATCTTTAGCAGAACAAACTGTTGCCAACAGCATGGTATTACCCATGCGAACCATTACCGAACCATCAGCCTGTTTGGCCAATTTTCCGGTTTCAATACTAATTTCTCTTCCATCACCGAGTGTGATGGTTTTTGTAACTACATTCATAATTGAATTACATTTTTCTATTTAAACATTTTTTTATCGGGGCAAAGATACAATTTTATCATGAATTTTTATTCATAATAGCTTAAATAAGTGGAGATTTGACAAAATATGGTGTTTAATTTTTTGGAACTGATGGCAACATTTCTCAAAACTTTTCACTACTTTTGTAACATTTGTTACACTTTGTAAGGATTTCACCTACAAATAATCACCAAAGGTGAATTCTTCTATAAAATTAATTCAATGAAATACCTTTACATACTCATCATTTCTTGCTGTTTTTTCTCTTTCACTTTTGCCGATAATTTTCCTGAAAGGGAAGATAAATTTATTGTCGATGATATTGAGTTAAAAGAAGTTGTTGTGCAAGCTTCCAGAACTCAAACCAAATTAAAGGAAATGCCTGCATCGGTTTCAGTTCTTTCATCCGCTGCGCTTGAAGCAAATGAAATTCACACCTTAAATCAGGTAACTGCCTTTGTTCCAAATTTCTTTATGCCTGATTATGGTTCAAA
>JAUSNQ010000051.1 GCA_030655595.1 Paludibacter sp. | reverse complement strand
ATCATTTGTTGGATTAGGATAAATTCTCATATTCGACGGTGTATTGTCAATTTCTATTAAATCTATCGGAATATCAAATAAATTATACATTTTTAATTGATTTGCATCTTCGGCATTTACATTTGATCGAAGTAAGTTGATATATCCTGAATACTCTCTTGACGCTCCTGAACATTGATTATAGAATGTCATAACATAGTAATAAGCCCCTGAAGAAGAGTTTCCTCCTGACCAAAGACAAGCTTTGTTGTCGTAAACATTACCACTCGAACTGTGTATATTGTTGCCCCAACGATTATATATATTACAAACGAATCTATCGTATCCAACCACAATTACACAAAAGCTATCATTAACTCCATCTCCGTTTGGAGTAGAAACAGTTGAACCATAAACTCCACAAGGTTGCACGCAATCGCAATCACCAGTCGTGGCTACAAATTCAGAACCTTCTTTTGCGATAAATCCAACTTCTAATAAAACATAATTACCGGCTCGCAAATAAACTTCTTGATTTGGTTCAACTGCAGTATATCCTCCTTTTACCTCTATAAAATCCTTTACTACTGTAGAGGATGGGAGCGTTTCAGCCCCATTCAAATAATACTTATAGTTTAACGAACAATTCATATTACAAGGCTTACAAGAACCTCCACAATCAACAAAAGTTTCATCACCATTCATTTTACAGTCATTACATTGCTCAATGCTACCGCACGGACGACAATCGCCGCCACAATCGACACCAGTTTCATTACCATCTTGTACCCCATTGTTACAAGTATTTGATTGAGAATTACACGGGGGACAATTACCGCCACAATCCACGCCGGTTTCAGTACCGTCCTTTACTCCGTTATAACAGTTTTCGTTTAACATCGAGGGATTGTATGCGCCTATAGAGGTAGCTCCGGTATTGTATGGGTCTAACCATTGTGCAAAATTCCCATGTATGAAAGATTTTGAAAATTTTCCGTAATCATCAGGAGCATCGGGAGTGTGGCAGAAAGAATTTCCACCGCGAAGTTGTCCAATAATTTTATGATTACTATTAAATAATGGAGAACCAGACGAACCTCCTTCTGTTATTCCATTATTCCATGTTACTTGCCAGTTTGTATTTACAGCCCCGCTATTCGGGTTGTTTATTGAGACAGGACTTCCTGTGTCTTTTGAAATTTTTTTCACATCACCACTTGGATGATGAATGCCCACTGTATAAGGCGAATTAGCGGCATTGCCCTCATTTGCATCCCATCCAGCATAAACAACATTATAAGTGGTAAGCCTTGATGAAGTAACGTTCAAATCTAATAATAAATAATCAGTTGTAGGAGATCCTGTTCCATCTTTTGATAATATTGTAGCCCCATAAACTGACTCAAATAAAGAATTTTCACCAAAACCATCATCATTGCAATTATCCGCTTCATGATTAAAAAGAAATAACCAATCTGCGATATTGGACATATGCTCAAATAAACAATGATTTGCTGAGAGAAACAAAGGTTTTCCATCTTGTGCCGTATTGTTAATAACTGCTCCAGTACACCAGCCATAATAGCTTAAATCCCCATAAGCTGCTCGATTTTTACCAAGTATCATTGCAACAGCACGTTTTTCCCTATCCCAACCATCGCCAAGCGGACAGCTTACATTGATTTCGCAAGAATATGAACCTTCATACGAAAAAGGTCCGTGCCTTAAAAAAGAATGAACCAGATTTTTAATATTCAGTTCCGCTTCAAACTCTACCTGATTTGGTTCGTAGTATTCAATAATAAGCGAATTTCCAGGAATGAACTGTGTACCAAAACTGTTATATCTGAAATTGTTCTGATGTGTAAACGAACCAAGAAACATAGTCCTATTACTGTCGTAAATAAACATCCGTGCACCTTTGGGTATTTTAAAAGCGTCAAAATATACCTGCAAGGCATAAGCCGAAGGTGAAGTTAGTTCCAGCAAGTACAGCTTTCCGCTATCACCGAGTATTTCTACAGTTGCAGCGGTTTTAAAATCAAGATTAACAGCAACTTCCAAGCCATACAATTGATTCTTAAAATAACCATTTTCCTGCTCAATGCTGTCGGCTTTTTGCTGCTCGCGTTCATTGTCTATCAGTGGAGATTCTCTTTTTTGTATTTGAAAGAAAGTTTTATTGTTAGAAAAAGAAGTTCCTTTGACGTTTTGTTTGTCGGCGCCGAACATAATTGGAGTTCCGCCGTAACTCTCTTGCGAATAGGCATTAACGACCGATAAAACAAGGATGATAATTGACAGATATATATTTTTCATTGATCATATTGTGTTGAATCTTGAACTTTTTTTATCAGCTCATAGTTTATTTTATTAATCCATGTGATATTTGAAATATTGTTACAATATTTTTTCGGAACTAAAAATGTAAATGTAACGAATAGTCCATTCTTGCAAAGAGACTGTGGTGTAACAAAAATGTAAAGAGTATTCTTATTCTCTTTTCCATTTAAATACAAATCAGCTTTTGCCATTGGGGTATTACAACCTGATGACATACCTGATGCAATAAAAAAATTGTATTCATTAAAAACGGCACTATTAAACCTTGGATTCCTGCAAATTAAACTGTATTCCTGCTGATTTTTAATCATCCAACATTCTCCTACATCCGGAATTATATTATAATCACTTCGCAATTGAGCAGTGGTTTCTAATTCGGCGTTATATGACTCAATTAACTCAAATTCACCTGAATTAGCTTTCCAAATGGTAGTAACTTTGTATTTGGCAATACTTCCTGTATTTTGTGCCAAGATGATGTTTCTTGCTACTAAGCACACAATTATAAAAATAAGAATCTTTAGGGTTTTCATAGGTGTATTAATTATTTAAAAGATAAACAGGATATATATGGTTTTCATTATATAATTGTTTAAAGTGGTAATGGGTCATTGATTCTTTTCCGAATAATGCTTACATCTTTAAGATTAATACAATATTTTTTGGGAACCCAAAAAGTAACGATAACAAACAACATATTTCTATAAGTAGACTGCAATTTAACAAAGACTAGCAAATTGTTAATGTAATTATCAGAGTACAAACCGGCTTTTGCTATTGGCAGTTCCTGACCAGAAGAAGTTATTGTCATAATAAAAAAATTGTAATCGTTAAATTCAGAATTGTTTATTTGCGAGTTTGTACAGATAAGATTATATTCCTGCCAGTTGGTAATCATCCAACAAGTACCCATTTCGGGAATGTTTTTATAAACATCTTCTGATTTGTAAGTTGAGATTACTTCCACATTAAATAAATTAATCAGTTTAGATTCATCGGAATTGTCTTCCCATGTAGAATTTACGTTATAATTTTTAATGTCATGTATAGTTTGAGCGTTGATATTGTTGCTTGTTGCTAAACATAAAGTTATCAGAACAATAATTTTTGAAGTTTTCATAATCGTACTATTTATTAAATTTACTCTCCAATTCTTCTATCTTTTCCTGTTGCTGAATAACATACAATGTCAGTTCTTCTATTTTTAGCAACAATTTAATTTGAAGTTCAGCAACATCAATACCATTTTCTTTTACATCTTCGGCAGTAGGAATCTCAGGAAGATGTCCGTTTTGGCTGATAAAATTACGCACTTCTTTTAAATCACGCAAGTTATAATCTTTTTCGAAAACAAAGTCTGGAAAAGCGCTCACCGGCTCAACTCTTATTTCAGTACCTCTTATTTTCCCCTTAACATCCAGTGTATATTGTGGAATAGTAGTGCCAATACCAACTTTACCATCATCTGTAATGGTAAACCGACTATTACACAAACCACCTGTTGTACATCCAATATTATCATATGCCCAGAATTGGAGTGAGTTGCCGTTACCTCCTCCCATATTTATGATTCTCCATAGTGATGCTTGTCCCACTTCTGTTTTAGCAGGATTGGCAATGCTGATAGACCCTCCGATATTTATATCTGATCTGGTTACTCTGATCTCGTCTTGTGCTTGAATCTTTCCTGCAACATCTAATTTATATTCAGGATTTGGATTTGTTGTGCCGATACCAACATTACCACTTCCATTGGCTTTGACCAATAAACCGTCATAAGCTTGTGCCGCTTCCGGATGAATAAAAAACAACTCGGACAATCCCATTGTATGAACAGGAACCCCATCCGGTGCTCCTTCTCTGAAAGTAAATCTCAGTTTTGTGTATTCACCGGGAACAACTTGACTCACATATTGAGATTCGACATTAGAGGTTACGTCAGCCAGCGTAACCCATGTGTTTGCTCCTGACCACACATTATAACCTTCAATTTTAAAACTTTTCGGAGGCCAGTATCTTGTACTGAATCCAACCCATGCTCCGACTTGAGTATGGTAATAAGGTAATCCTTCTATTGTTATCACTAAATTGTTGGAAGGCGTTACAGCTGACTGAGAGTATTGAACAAGCATCGCACCATCAAAAAAAGAAGATAGTTGATCTGAGGTATATGCTTGTACTCCTGACTGAGTAACAGTGTAACGAGTTGTGGAATTAAATAACATGTTTTTTTCGAGAGAAGCTGAAAGTGTTCTGTTACCTGGAACAAAACCAGCGCTTGTTTGTAATTGTCCATTTACAAATAACACCGTAAAAAAATATGTTAGTGTTGAAATTAATATTTTTCTTTTCATATTGTTGTTTTTTATTAGTTATGCTTCCTTCTTCTAATACTTAAATATTCTGGCCATGAGCGAATTGATGTCGATTTGTTGGTAATTAACATGTTAATAATGACTTAATCTACCACTATAATCTTGACTCTCACTTTTCCGTCACTATCCGCATAAGATACCATTTCACACCTTCTCCCGCCACGACAATTGTTCATTTGCAGCGGACTAAGCGTTCTTCGGTTTTTTTGCAATGTTTCCATAATAAAATCAGTTTTAAGTGTTTGTTTTAGCAATTGGATTTCTTGCTTGCAAAACTGATTATTTGTGTGTAGAATTCAGGTTAACAGATAGTTATATAACATGGGGGTTTACGTTATATAACATGCTTAGCGACACAACATGCTGGTTATAAGCAGTAAATGTGAGGATGATTTGAACCGGATAAGAGCATTGTTAACGTTGGTACAAATTCTATGTTAACTTTTAGATCCAATGTTAGATGTTGGATTGGGAAAAAGCGCTTTACTTCACGTACAAGGAAACTGAAGCCAAATTACACCTAGAAATAAACAATGATTTTAGCGCTGCCGTAGAAAAGGAACTGATGTGTTTATTCACATAAACGATAACGGATACGGCATGTCGGAAAAAGATCATGCTAAAACATTTACGATGTTTGAACGCGGTAATGCAGTAGAGTAGCGCAGAAAGAAGCCAAAGGCTTCAGATTGGGACTGAGTTATGTGAAAAGTGTGGTAGAGGCTCATGGAGGTGCAGTCCACTTGTTCAGTAAAGAAGGTGAGGGATCAGAGTTTGTGTTGTTTTTGCCGAATTCATTTAAAACGCCAGCCGATGCGCAGTTCAGCATTTAATCTGCTTGTGTCATAATTTACCCAGCCATTGATATAACGAATATAACTTAAATGGAAAGAAGTTTGCAATCCGAATCTGGTAATATAGCTGACTCCTGCCGGAATTTCCCAGAAATTTATGCCATATTGTTCTCCGTATAGCAAACCCGTTAAGGGCGAAAATCCACTTTTACTATATTTGCTAGCAAACCAGTATTTCCCCCCCCAACTGAATAGTATATATCCTCTCCACCGCTTCCGATATTAATTTCCGCACCTAAATTTGGTGTAAACAAATAATCAATTCCACAGGTAAACATCCCACCATCGTTTTCAAAGGCTGCCAGACTTATTCCCGCGCTTATCCCTAAAGGAAACAGACTTCTCGGATTCATTGAGCTTAGCAAGTCAACATCTCCATTTTCATATTGAATTGTTTTCAGGTTGGTTAGTTTCGTGCTGAAAATGGTATGACCGGTTGAGTTGGCATTTCTATACTTAATTTCAGTATCATTTTTCTCTATTATATATACGCTGAGTTCCCTGCCGTCTTTCAATGTAACTTTGTCTTGTGCGTTTACAAGATTAAAACTGATAAAAAGTAAAAATCCGACAAATAGTTTTTCATAAGAATATTAGTTTTGTTATTGTTTATAATTTTGGTGAATCAGGAATTGAACAAGCCGTAAACATCATTCTCATTACGACAACAAATATACAAATTAGATTTTTTATTTTTTCCTTTAAATTTAAATTCCATTGTTATTTTGTTAGATACTTGCTGATTTCTAGGCTCGTAATTCGCAATCGGAAATTACTTTTTTATATCTTTGTCATTCTTCTTAAAACTTTATTGACCACGAGACTGAAGGTATGATTGGAAACATTTGCATAGATTTCAATATAGGCTTATAAGTCCCGTCAGAGCTCCATTTTTTACTCAAGTAATAAATATACGGATTAGCCTGGTTGTAAGCATTGTAGACCCCAAAAGAGAAGACTGCATCGTATCTTTTAAAAGCCTGATATTCTTTTGTTAACGAAATGTCCAATTTATGAAATGGTTTTGTTCTGTAATTGTTTCTTTCGTCCTCAACTGCAATAAATCTAACATAGGTATTTGATAATTCACCATTATCCATTTCAAGTACTGGATATTGAAAAAATCGTGTTGGGACTGTAATCGGCTTTCCAGAATTATATTGCCAAGTTAACACCAGAGTTAATTTTGATGAGAAATTTCGTTTAAAAGTGATATTAAATAAATGCCTGATATCAGTTGATGCTGCAAAAGGTTTTCCAAAGTTTAAATCATCAAATTGATTGATTGATTGCATTAACGTGTAATATGTGGATAATGTCCAAAGTCTATTTGAAATACTACTCATTAAATCAACACCATAAGCCTTACCCTTCCCCTGGGTTACAAATTCGTTTGGATAATTAGCAATGTCAAGTTTATAAAACATAACACTAAGGGCATCTATCCCATCTTTGAATTCCGTAATATTTTGAAAAGTTTTATACCATACATCTGCCTTGAATGATACTGTATTATCTTTATTTACGAAGTCCTTGGCTACACCAAAGGAATAATTCCAAGAAGTTTGAGGCTTCAGATTGCTTCCGGAAGGTAGAAATAATTCAATTGGCATTCCCAATCCCGGATTTGCCAAACGGTGTATCGGTTGATTTAACTTGTCTACCGAAGCATTTATTGAAAATTCATTGTTGAATTTCCCGTGATAATTCACCCTTGGCTCCAGGTCATGGAACTGATAATCAGCATCTCCTGTAACACTTAATCTCAAACCCGTATTTAATTGATGATTTGGAGTAAAAGCCCAACCCAATTCAGTGAAAGCCACAATTTCTGACAATCTGATCAGGTTGGTAGTTCCAATCTGATTAATTGTTGTGTCAGTAATCTGCTGCTTAAAAGGTAAGAATCCAATCGATTTAAACGAAATTCCACTTGTCATTTTCAGTTTTTCAGAGATTGTAGATGTCAGTTTTTCAGAGATTCCGGTTGAATTAATGCCTGATATCATTTCATTAATATTCTTGACTGTTTCGTTTGATTCGATATTCGACATGCCATAATTGAAAGTATATTGATCAAAATATGCAATGAAATGATTTTCAGTTCGCTTTGAAAGCGTATGGTACCAATTTACCCCGATGTTTTGTTGCGCATTTTTGATCCAGGAATTGGTAGTGTAGAAAGATTCTTTATTTGTAATCTCGAAACCATCACTATTGTTAAACCATGTGATTTTTATTTGATCAGTCTCTGATACTTTCCAATAAAGATTAGCATTTATATCTCCAAAATACAGATTATATTTTGCGCTTTCTGCTGTCTTGCTCAACAACGAACTTAAGTTTACCAAACTATAATTTGAAATACGACCTGATATGGCAAACGAAATTTTGTTTTTTACAACCGGGATATTCATATATAGCTTGCTCGACAACAGACTTATGTCGAAAGAGCCGAGAAATTTATCCAAATCAGCATCTTCAGTTAAGACATCTACAACAGACGAAACTTTACCTCCATACGCTGCAGGAAAACCTGATTTGTACAGTTTAGCGGATTTAATAATCAATGGATTATAAGCCGAAACAAGACCAAAGAAGTGCTCAGTCGAATACAACGAAATTCCATCAAGCAAATAAAGATTTTGACCATGTGTTCCTCCTCTGACCTGTAAGTCTGCTGCTCCTTCACTACTTGATGACACACCAGCTGTTTGTGCCAATGCTTTCAGGATATCACGTTCACCAATCAATGCCGGTAAAACATTCAGAGTTCTCCGATCTATTTGTTCTATCCCTGTAGGAAACTTAGAAACTAATTTAGTTGAATAAACCTCCACTTCCGGAATATAAATTGATTCCACATCTGAAAAAAGCTCAATAATCAAAGTGGTGTCAGAACTAAGATTAATTATTACTTCTTTCTTTTTGAAAGGATAAAAATCAACTATAAATGTATATTCACCTTTTCGAAATTTAAACATAAATTCGCCTTGTTTATTGGCTTCAATTTTTTTATTGAATGGTTTTATGAACATCGGAATTTGACTGATACCTTTCTTACTTCGATTATCAATGATTTTGCCTTTAAGTTCATATTGCTTAGCATAAGCCTGTGCTTCTGTCGTAGAAACACAAAATACTATTGTTAACAAATAAAGTATAACCTTCAATCTAAGCATTGTTTTTCTATTTGTTTGTTAAAGTAATTAACCTGCTTTTTTTCACAAAACTTCCAAATACTCCTATTCCATTTTCAATATTTGAAAAAGCAGGGTAAACTCCTCCATAAGACCCAAGCACATCCGCTATATCATTACTATCAAACATATATGAACTTACACTCTCGGCTAACATGAACTTTTTCAAGTTTGAATCAACTGTGATGATATTGACATTGAATGAACTGATATTTTTGTTCACAATGAAATTCGGCTCTAAATAGGACTCCGACGTAAGGAAGGGGTAGAAGTCTATTCTATTAGAAAACGCAGTTAAATAGCATCCGTAATTTCGGTTATCCGGTAACTTCAATTTGAGCATAAGAACGCATATATTAGTAGAATAATTGGTTCCGTTGACGGAGCCATCAGCTCTATCCGACACAACTGTGCATTCACCCTGTATGATTTCACCACCTTCGGCAGGTACTGTTGTTTGAGAATAGACAGTTTTGTTGTTGATTTTAACTTTCAACAAATATGTACTACCTGGCTTTACCTGAATTAAACTTGCATCATCGGTGTAAATCGAACTATCCTGTGGATTTGGTGTTAATTTAATCCAAACACTATCTTTTTCGGATATATACACCCTTGTGTCAGTATAATTTATGTCTTTCGAATCTTTATCTTCTGAAAAAGATTCACCTATAAAAACATGAACTTTCTCAGAGGGTGTTATAGCTGAAAATACAACCGGCAAAACCTCATTACTCCATGGAGA
>JAUSNQ010000084.1 GCA_030655595.1 Paludibacter sp. | reverse complement strand
ACCTTCCCCTTTTTCAATAGATTCTGTTTCAGATTCAAAAGGGAAGTAAGCCACTAAATTAGCTGCTGCAATCGTTGAAGGATTTGTTTTTCCTGCATACGGATCTGGTTCTTCTTTTTCGCAAGAAGTTAATACCATGCCTGTAAATAACAGTGCGATTACAGCAAAAAGTCCGAAAAAATTAAGTTTTTTCATGTTGATTGAATTTTTAAAATTTAAAAAATGATTAAATTGGTTTTGAAAATTGTTTTTAGTGAAAATTGTTTTTAGTTATTTTTGTGAGAATTTTTTTTAATTATAATTGAGATTTTGTGTTAGATTCGTATTTAATTGCATTTGTTGAGCCGGAATGGGAAACAAATGATGCTTCGCCGGATTAAATCCTTTAGCAGCAAGGGCTGTCGCAGCCTGACCGGTTCGCACCAGATCAAAAAAGCGATCCTGCTCCATGGCCAATTCGGCACGCCTTTCATCCCAAACATCTTGTAATGTCGGCCCACCGATTGGCAACAGTTTGGCACGAACACGCACCTTGTTCAACGCCGATGCTGCATCGTGTCCGCTGACCGTAGCCACTGTGGCTCCCTGCAACTTTGCTTCGGCAAACATCAGCAAGACATCCGAATAACGAATAATTCGTATGTTGTGATCGAAACCGTAGCCGTTGTAATTCCATAGATTATATTGCGAAGGCGTATATACTTTTCCGTTGTAAACTGGATTGGTGCAAGCTGCTTTGATGCTGTCGCCTTCGGGCGTCATGGTGCCCCGATACAGAAAAGTTGCATCGGCACGCACCGTTTCACCTCTCGTGGTAAAGAAGTTGATGAGGTTGGTGCTCGGGGTACAAAATCCCCATCCCTGCATGTTGCCCGGAGAATTCCCGCGGGGTCCCTGCACATAGGCATAACTCAGGAAGGTTTCCGGTCCTGTTGTTTTCCCAAGCGTGGAACTCTGAATTTCAAACAGGGATTCTTTGCTGTTTTCTTCGGCAATGCTGAAAACTGACCTGAAATCAGGCAGCAAGTCATAACGACCGCTGTCCATAATTTTATCGGTCAACGATGCCACTGAATCCCATTCATTCTGATACAAATGCACCTTGGCTTTCAATGCCATGGCAGTATAGCGATTCACCCTGCCTGCCCACTCTTTGGTGTAAAAGTCGGGCAATACGCTGATGGCTTCCATCAAATCTTTTTCGATAAAACGATACAGCGAATCGGTACTTTCTTGTTGTTTCGCAGCTAATTCTTCTGCCGTGAGGGTGCTGTTAATTACCGGAACGCGACCGAATAAGCGGGTCAGGTTGAAGTAAGCATACGCCCTGATAAATTTAGCTTCACCGGCACACTGACGGGTATAAGCCTTAGCATCAGCATTCAAAAGTGCTTCTTCAAACAAAGGCATCTGGTCGATTGCGTGATTGGCTGCACTTACCACATCGAAATAACCGATCCACAACTCATTCACAATGCCATTGCTCGAATCGTAAATCAAATCATCCAACTGTTTCATGGTTGGGTTATCTTCGGGCGAACTACCTTTATCGGCATTGTCCGAAGTGATTTCAAAGGCTCCTATATAAGGAAATGAATGGGTGCCGTATGTCCGCATTTTGGCATACGCAGCACTAACCGACAGGAAAATATTATCCGTTTTTGTATAGTCCATACCGGCAGATGGAACGGTAGCTTCAGGACGAATATCGAGGAAATCTTCACAGCCTAGAAGCAAGAAGACGCTCAGAAATGATATGATGATGTTGATTTTCATAAAGCACTATGTTTTAAAAATTCATTTTTAAACCTACACTGTAAATGGCTTGCATGGGATATACCGAAGTATCTATTCCATTGTTGATGGGCGATCCGCCTACTTCAGGCGTAAAGCCTTTGTAAGTAAAGAACGTAAATGGTCGTTGGGCAGAAATGTAAACACGCAGACTTTTTACGCCTTTAATCTCATGCATGGTATAACCAAGCTGCATGTTTTGTATGCGTATGTAAGATGCATTTTCTACGAAAAAATTGTTTGCCTGCTGCACAAATGATGTGTTGTAAGCCTCAGAGGATGGATATTTGGTGTCGCGGTTGCTATTCGTCCATCGGTTCTTGTAGAAATCGAGGTCATAATTACCATCGGCGAACACATCCCGATTCATCCTTTTAGCATTCAGGACTTTATTGCCAAACTGACCCTGCAATGATACACTGGCATCGAATTTTTGATAGTTCATACCGAAGTCGATACCGCTCATCAGCCATGGAATCGGACTGCCCAGATATACTTTGTCTTTTTCGTCGATGACATTATCTCCGTTTTGGTTCTTGTATTTGAAATAGCCTCCGAATTTGTAATCCTGACTAATCGGATCCTGCAAGGCTTCTGATTCGCTGGCATATACTTTTTCTATTTCATACCCGTAGAATGAACCGATGGGATGCCCAACTGCAGTACGGGTAGCATAATTGCCACGTACAGATGCTCCGGGAATGTAATCGCGGCCTTCCAATGCGAGGACTTTGTTGTGTACTGTGGTGGCGTTGAAACTGATGTTGTATGATAAATCGTCATTGATTTTTTCATTCCAGTTGAGGTTTAATTCCACTCCCATGTTCTGGACTTTACCGTTGTTGCTCAACAATTCAGCAACACCTCCACCGGTAGCGATGGGTGCGTAAAACACCACATTGTTGGTGACACGGTTGTAGAAATCAAGGTCTCCTTTGAGTTTCTGATCTATCAAAGCAAAATCGACACCGATGTTAACTTCATTCACCACTTCCCACTTCAGATAGCGTTGCACCACCGTCTGGGCTCCTAAACCATCTACCAGCACATCGCCGAAAATACCGGAACTGCCTGCTCCTGATGAACCGAGAATAACAGCCGAATTGGCAGGGATATTATCGTTACCGAGTAAACCCCAGCTACCACGAACTTTCAAGAAGTCGAACATCTCCTGCTCTGCCATAAAATCTTCGCCGGTCAGTATCCAGCCTAAACCCACGGATGGGAAATAACCCCATTTTTCCTGGTATTTTGAACTGGCATCGGCACGGAATGTGAAGGTTGCCAAGTATTTATCGGCATTGTTGTAGGTGCCTCGGGTAAAGAACGACAAACCGTTGTAAGTGGATGCTCCGTCGTTGGCATTTCGGTCGCGAAACGAACCTGTTGCCAAATAAATCGACTGGTCATCATATCCGGGCACATCCTGTGCACTGCCACTCATCCAGGATTGTTTTTCAATGCGGGTCGACTGACCAAGCATCAAATTGAAACTATGTTCGTCAATTCGGTCGTTGTAAGTCAGGAGGTTATCAATAATTTGTTTGGTGCTTACACCATAGGTTTTTGTTAAACTTGATTTCCGAACGCCTTGTGAACCACCGACATTAAATTCGGGCGTGTAGCCCTGCGATTTCCAAAATCCAACATCTTCGTTGAATGAGGTTCTGAATTTCAGTTTGTCGGGAATGAGCGATATTTCGGCATAGGTCGAAAAAATTAATTTCATGCCGTCTTCTTTGCTGTTGTTGTAATAAGCAGCTGCAACCGGGTTTCCGTATTGATTCCCAAAACCATATGTCTGAGGTGAACCAAACCGCTCCGGATAGGCTGCTGTATTGGTATCATCATAAACGGAATATACCGGAGGATTCACAAATGCAGAAAAGAACGCATTGTCGTTGGCATTGTTCTTCATATAATCGGATATCACCGTATTGAATCCCATGCTGAACCAGTCATTCACTTTTTGATCTACCCTTGCCCTGAAATTAAAACGCTCGTAATCATTCTTCGCTTTCATGATTCCTTCCTGATAGAAATAATTCACCCCGACGGAATAATTAGTTTTTGCTGAAGCACCAGAGATATCGACAGCATGACTGTGCATGATGGCGTTTCGCAACAATTCACTGTACCAGTCGGTACTTGCAGGATAGGCCGAAGCATCTTTGTTGATATAACCGGTGGTATTGGCATTGGCTTCGTTGAGTACTTCAACATATTGATTCTTGTTGGCCAATTTCATTACATTGACAGGAATCTGAACACCCACATAGCCTTCGTAACTCACGTTTGTTTGATCCATCTTGCCTTTCTTGGTTGTGACCAGCACAACGCCATTGGCTGCACGCACACCGTAAATGGCTGCTGCCGAAGCATCTTTCAACACGGTGAGGTCTTCAATATCGCCACTGCTCAGGAAGTCGATGTTGTCAACAAATACTCCATCGACCACATAAAGCGGATTGGCATAATCGCCGATAGATCCAACACCACGTATTTTCACGCTGGGTCCGGCACCCGGAACACCGCTGTTGGTAATCTGAACACCAGACATTTTACCTTGTAAAGCCGACATGGCATTCGAAGTGGCTTGCTTCACCAATTCACTACCTTTGATGGTTGCAATGGGTGCCGTCATGTCCTTCGCTTTTTGCGTACCATATCCGACCACTACAATTTCTCCAAGTAACTCAGCATCCATGGTCAGTTCGACCATCAATTGTGCTTCATCTTTGGTTACCACAATTTCCTGGGAAATATACCCCACATAACTGATGGTAACAGTTGATCCGGCTGGAACATTGATAGAGAAAATCCCATCGTAATTGGTGATGGTTCCATTGGTTGTTCCTTTTTGTAAAACAGTAGCGCCAATTAACGACTCCTTGTTTTTTTTGTCCACAACCGTCCCCTGAATTTTCAATTCCTGTGCTGTCAGTACAGTTGTCGACAGCAGCAATAAGGTCAATATCAAAAAACTTACTTTCTTCATTTTATTATTATTTTTCGGTTATTTTGCTTTATGAAAGTTAAATTCCAACTTTTCGAGCCCCTGCTGAATTTCGGGTTGTTGCATAAACAGCTTCCAGATCAGGCCACTTCTGTAATTTTCTATCATCACCGCAATCGGTCCCTGATCAATGGCCAGGTAACTTTTCACCACCTGCTGACCTTCAACCAATCCTGGATTGAATGCATCATAAAATCCATATTTGCCAAAAAGACTTTTTCCGCGGTCGAAATACAGATGACGCAACACAGTTAAAGATTCTTCGGGCGTATATACTACTGAAGATAAGGCTGCTGTAGGTGATATCGTACCATTATCGGCATCCGTTCCGGGATGGTGAGAAGTATATCCGACCAGCGGATCGTCGGAAGATGTAAAACCCCAGCAATGCGCACCATACCCTTTGTGTTGTTTCGGATTATCAATGGCATAGGCACGATGAATCAATGCATGCGCTTTGTTGCGTTCAAAATAGTTGGTATGCCTGTCGGTCAGACCGTTTGGGTTGAGTCCGAGAAAAGAGTAATGCGTAAAAAACAGCGGACCGCCATAATCCATTCCCAAATCGAGTTTGATGCCATAATACGATTTCCCGTTCAAAAAGTAGGGAGATATTTTGAAGCTAGCTTCATAGACCGATTTTGAAATAGGAAAAGTGGGAGACGATGCTGCCAGCACATAGGTAATGAGTGTTTCATCAAAACCCTTGATACGATGGTTCATTTTCCAACCGTGGTTTTTCGACCAGTGCCAGTAAAGTGAGTCAGTTCCTTGTGTGTACCAGTTCCATTCCACACTTTCCCAAAGCTGTGTGATTCGTCCGGATAAAAGTCTTTCCTGTGGATTTCCTCCACGAAAATATTCCCTGGCAGTGAGTAAACCCTGCACCAAAAAAGCGGTTTCGACCAAATCACCACCATCATCATATTTAGAAAAATTGAACACTTTACCCGTATGCGCATCGTACCAATGTGCCCATGCACCGTGAAAACGTTCTACCCTTTCGAGAAAAGTCACAATTTTGGTGATGGTTTTGAATGCATCATCTCTGCTCAGGTAATTTCTTTCAGCACCGGCAAGCAATGCCATGATACCGAAACCTGTCCCACCGGTGGTCACGATTTCACCATTCACGTCGTTACTTCTTTCGCGCGCCATCCCGGAGATGGGTTCGGCAAAATCGTAAAAATAACGGGTGGTATATCGTTGCGTCATATCCAACAAAGCCTCATCGGTAGCTGGATAAACAGCCAGCTTAACCTCAAATTTCTTCGCATCATCACTTTTCACCGATAATCCTTTGGGAATAATGCGATAGATGAATGTCTGCTCTTTGGCTACCGGTTTTCCAAAGAAATCCATATAATATGCAGATGACGTTTCACCACAAAATTCAAACACCTTCCCCTGATTTATTGAGCGGTAAATCTCATACTGAAACCCCGTGCGGTTTACCCAGCTCAACTCCACATGTGCCGGATAGGCTTTTGCTTTGAGCCCAAAAGGAACAATATAAGTCGGATTTTGGGCTATTGCTTGCCCGAAAAATACGATGAAAAATATGATGATTAGATTTCTCATGGCATCAATTTGAAATCAATCGTTTTTACATCCCTGGAATTTCCGCCGATGAACAACTGATAATCACCGGGTTCTGTTCCGTAAGTCATATCATAGCGGTGAAATGCCAGCATGTCCGGCGTTATTTCGAAATTCACGGTTTTGCTTTCACCTGCTTTTAGTGCTATTTTTTCGAATCCTTTGAGTTCTTTAACCGGACGGGTTACGCTACCAACCAGGTCGCGGACGTAGCATTGCACAACTTCTTCGCCATCGTGACCACCATTGTTGGTGACCGCCACCGATGCTTTGATAGTGCCTTTCTCAGTCAGCTCTGTTGTTGATAATTTGATGTCGGAATAGACAAAAGAGGTATAACTCAGACCGAAACCGAAAGGAAACAAGGGGTCGTTCGGACTGTCAATATATTTTGATTTGTACTTGTCGTTGGGCAGGTAAATCGGGCGACCGGTATTTTTAGCGTAATAATATAAAGGTACCTGACCCACATTCATAGGAAACGACATGGTGAGTTTCCCTGAAGGATTGTATTCGCCGAATAGCACTTGTGTGATGGCTTTTCCTCCCATGGTACCCGGATACCAGGTTTCTAAGAGTGCATCGGCCAGTTCATTTTCGCGGGTAAGGTCAAGGGGACGGCCATTCATCAATACGACTATCACCGGTTTCTTTAATTTTACGAGTTGTTCTAGTAATTCTGTCTGCACACCGGGGATATTGATGTTGGTACGACTGGCAGCTTCTCCGCTCCATTCCCAATCTTCACCAATGACCATCACAATTTTATCTGCCAATAAGGAAATCCCTAATGCTTTTATAAATCCGGAACGGTCATCACCCACTTTTTTACATCCTTCGGCATACAGCACATTCTTATCACCATTGAATGCTTTTATTTCATCTAATACCGATGACATAAAATCCCAGTCACCCGCAGCTTTCCAAGAACCCAACATATCCCGTGTAGAAGTGGCAAGTTCCCCGATTACGGCAATCTTCTCCCCTTTTTTCAAAGGCAATGCCTGATTCTCATTCTTCAGCAACACCATTGATTTTTTGGCAACATCCAATGCTGCCTCAAGGTGCTCCGGGGCATACACGAATCTTTTTTCCCTTTCTTCGTTGGAATATCGATAAGGGTCATCAAAGAGTCCGAGTTTGAATTTAATCTTCAAAATTCTGCGCACGGCATCATCAATCAGCGATTCTTTTACCAATCCCTCTTCTACCTGATTTTTCAGGTATTTGAAATAAACTTCACCCTGCATGTCCATGTCCACACCTGCATGTACAGCCTGCATGCCGGCTTGCGCATCGTCTTTGGAAAAACCATGATGCACCATTTCGTTGATGGATGTATAGTCAGTCACCACAAATCCCTTGAATCCAAGTTGATCCCGCAGGATATCGGTGAGCAGGTATTTGCTGCCTGTGGCAGGAACTCCATCGTATTCATTGAAAGCAGTCATGACACTCAGCGCACCAGCATCAATCGCAGCAATAAAAGGAGGCAGATAGGTATCGCGAAAAACCCGCTCCGACATATCTACGGTATTGTAATCTCGTCCGCCCTGAGGCGCTCCATAACCTACAAAATGCTTCACACATGCGAGTAAGGTGAGTGTATCTGAAAGGTTATTGTCGATGCCCTGAAAACCACGCACCCGTGCAACAGCGATTTTTGAACCCAGAAAAGGATCTTCGCCGGCACCTTCCGACACCCTTCCCCATCGGGGATCAACAGAAATATCCACCATTGGAGCAAAAGTCCAGTGAAGACCGGATGCAGCACCTTCAATAGCAGCTATTCTGGCTGACATTTCAATGGCTTCCATATCCCAGGAAGCAGACTCACCCAATGAAATGGGAAAAATAGTTTTATGACCATGAATCACGTCATAACCGAAGAGCAGCGGAATTCCCAAGCGGGATTCTTCCACGGCAATTTGCTGAAGTTTACGGGTATAAGCAGCGGTGTGTGCATTAAAGATATTGCCGCAATGACCATTTCTGATGTCTTCCAGGTAATCCTCACGCAGCGTCGGACCTGTTACGTCCCAGTCGGATGTATAAAGCACCATCTGCCCGATTTTCTCTTCCAGTGTCATTAATCTCAGCACCGAATCAACTTTTTGATCCCAGCTGGTTTCCTGAGGATCACTTCCACTTTGTCGGCACGACGACAACAGCAGTGTGGTCGTTAATGCCAATAATAAGATTTTTCTCATTGTATATCTGATGTTATGTTTTTCAAAACCGGCAATTACACGAACGTAATTTAAAGTTGTCGGGTCAAATATACGGTCAGGCGATAGGCAAAACCTAATTTTCGTACCCCATTCAAACACTACATCAAAAAACAATTTAAACAGGGTATCCTATTTTACCACTACAAGACAAGAGGAAGTCCGCCTATGATGCTAACAGACAAGATGTTGAAACAAATGGGGTTTTTGGAAAATAAAAGCAGTACTTACGTGAATTCGATCATGAATTCAGTAAGACTCTTGTGAGAAGGGAGGTTTATTTTCTTTCGGATCCGATATCTGGCGACTTCTACCCCTTTCAAGGTGATGTTCATCAGATGGGCAATGTCCTTGCTAGAGAGATTCAAACGCAGATAAGCGCAGAAACGCAGATCATTGGAAGTCAGATCGGGAAAATCGCGGTGCAAATGTCGGAAGAAGTTCTCATGTATGCGGTCGAAATTAGTCTGAAATCTTGCCCAATCATCTTCCGATGAGATATTTTCATCGATCATCCGAATCAGTTTATCCGCATATTTATTGGGATATTGTGTTCCAAGCGCTGCTTTCTGACGAATCACTTCTTCCTTTATCTGAACAAGCATCTCACTTTTATTGATGATCGTCATGGTTGATTCGGCAAGTTCTTTACTTTTCAAAGTCAGGTCTGCTTCCAGTTTATCGTTTTGTAAAGCGACGATTTCCTGCTCCTTTTTTTCAATTTCATAACGCTGCTTGTCCTCCTGTTCTTTTTGCAACAACAAATGGCGGCGGCGATACCTGTTTCTAAAAAAACGCATGGTACCGTAAATGAACAAAAGGATAAGCAAAACGTAAATAATCCGGGCAACAATGCTCCAGTAAAAAGGAGGCATCACCTCAAACGTATAATGCAGTCCGGAAAGTTTGAGGCCGCTGTTATCCAACACTTCTACATGGAGTGAATAATGTCCGTGTGGCAAATAATCATATACTTTCCTACCCGATTGCACTGGAGCTCCCCACAACTTATCGAGTCCTTCGAGTTTGAAACGGTACATCACATTATTCATTTGTGTATAATCGGGGTAAAACACCGTAAAAGTGACATTATTTTTCCTGAAAGGAATCTGCAGCATATGACTTGTACTGTAAACGGGCAAATACTGAATTTCACTCAAATCAACATCAGTAACACTGATGGTTTTCAATTGCAAGTTAGCTTTTGTTACAGGTGCTTTTTTGCGGTTAAACTGATAAAGTGCCAGTCCGTTCTCGAGCGTAAGCAGACACTGATCGCCGGCAATCGGGACAACATTTTGATAGTCATCTACCGTCTGATTCTTGAACAGCGAGTATTGCAGGATATCAATCAATTCGGCCTTTCCTTCTTTGATCATGAAAAGCGATGCCTCTGTATCCCTGATGAACCAGTAATAGTTGGATTTGAAATGAGCAATCCGGAAAGCTGATTTTGCATGGCCCAAACTTTCATTGAGTACCTGATACGGAATGATCCGTTTTTCAATATCGTCATACGTATAAAAAGTATGATGATCGGTAAAAACCACCCTGTTGTTAACCGAAAAGACATTGATGTTATACTGATTAACCCCATCCAGAGAGTTATAATTGGTTAATCGGTCTATTTTCTTCAAATCCTGACTGAGTTCGATAGAGAATAATCCCTGATGCAGGTGACTTGCCCATATTCTTCCTGTATAGTCAATTTCCAGATAGCGTACAGGATTTACAAAACCATCAACGGTATGACTGAATTGCCAAACACCCTTATTTTTCAGGTAAACACACAACTGTGTGTAAGTCCCTTGCACCAGCACTTCTTTTCCATGAATTATCCCCTTTTTGATACAAAAACCACCCTGCACCGGCGAGACTGTTTGGGGGAGTTCGTTGTTGATTTGATAGCTAACTTCATTGTTTCCAATAAAATACTGATTATCAAAATCCGAGATATTCCACACCTGGCCTTTCAAAGGTAATACCGGTGAAACGCTCCGAATATTGTTATTGATGAATTCGCCTTTGAAAAGTCCCTGATTAGTACCTATCAATACTTCAGAACCCTTGATTTTCAAATCATATACCGCACCGATTGGCGGATCAAAAGAATTGATAAAACGAATGTCGGAATTTAACTGCAAATAGGCAATGCCTTTATTGAGTGCCAGCCATACATTACCGCTGTTGTCGACCGACATACCCAGCACCGTATTATTCTGGAGCACATTCGACTGGTTGAGCATCCACAATTTTTTACCATCTGAGCTGAAAGCAATAACGCCATGCTGAATAGTCCCCAGCAAAATATTTTTATCAGGGGTGATAACTGCCCGGTTCACAATCACCTGCTTCAACAAATCATCGGCATCGGTATAAAATCTGGTGAAATTTTTTCCATCAAAATAGTACAAGCCATCGTTGATGGTTACAGCAACAAATCGTTTGTCATCCAACGGAAGGATGGTTAATATTTCTCCACGTACAGGCTGTTGAGAAAACGGAATCAGGTCGTGTTTCCTGAAATCGATCCTGCAAAGTTCATGTTGTTTTGTGCTTACCAAGATATCGTTCCCGAAAGGTGTAAAGAAAAGGAAAGTAACAGGAAGTCGAAAACCTTTCGGTTTACCATCCCTCAAGGTAAAATAAGAAGTAAAACTCTGAAAGACAATGGTGCTATCAACCTCAAGGATAGTCCATATTTCATCATTAATCATGGTGTAATCGGTCAATTGATCCGAAAGAGAAGTGTAAATGTGCTTCCCGTCAGGCTGATTCTCAAAATATCCGAACTCTTCAAAAGAACCTACAAAGATCCTGTCGTTTTTGTCGATATACACCGAACGTACCAACTTGTTTTGTGGCATCCGTATCAACTCCCACAGATTTCCGTCGAACTGTAACAACCCTTGATTATTAGCAAAATACATGAGGCCGTGACTATCCTGTGCAACCGCCCAATTCTGATTCGATGCACCATAATCCTGCTTCCCGAATTGCTTGACAATCGGAGTAAAGTCCTGCCCAAAAGAATTTGTGCAAATCAATAATAATATAAATATATTGCGTAAAAACACCATATGATTCAAGTGTATTGACTTATATGTTCTTATATGACTTATATGGTTAAAATCAAAACCACTTCTTCCTGCTAAAATAAATCAACATACCGATGGCAATGACCACCATCACTCCCCACATGATGAAATACCCATTTTCCCATTGGAGTTCTGGCAGAATTTTAAAATTGGTGCCGTACACGCCAACGATAAATGTTAGGGGTATAAAGATAACCGAAAAAATCGTCAGGGTACGCATGATATCATTCAGGCGGGTACTGACAATGGTATGATAAATCGATATCTGATCAAACAGAATTTCACGGTAACTATCTGACAATTCAGTTGCTTCGTTGATATTATACTGTAACTCCCTGAAATGAAGTTTGTTCTTGGTAGAAATAAATTCGGAATCTAATTTCGCAAGAGACAAAATCATTTCTTTGGCCGGCAGAATACTTTTACGCAGGAAATTAACTTCCCGTTTGTAACCATTGATTTCTTCCAACAGTTCTTTGCGGGGTTCTAAAGTCATTGCGTCGTCGAGTAATTCTACTTTCTCACCCAAAACACCAAGTATGTAGATGTAATTATCTACCACTACATCCAATAAAGCAAATGCAAGATAATCGGAACCTGAAGTGCGTATTTTGTTGTTGTATTTCCGAATGCGTTCACGAACAGGTTCAAAAACGGGTCCGGCCTCCTCTCTAAACGATATCAAAGTGTTTTCACTGATAATCAAACTCAAATTCTCGACGTTAACCTGATCAGTTTGATCCAGATACTGCATCAGTTTGAT
>JAUSNQ010000046.1 GCA_030655595.1 Paludibacter sp. | reverse complement strand
AAAACAACAAAAACAATTTAAATACTGAGTTATTATGAATATTAAGCCATTAGCCGACCGGGTGCTGATTAAACCAGCACCGGCAGAAGAAAAGACCATCAGCGGAATCATTATCCCTGATTCAGCAAAAGAAAAACCTCTGAAAGGTGAAGTATTAGCAGTAGGTAACGGAACCAAGGACGAAACCATGGTTGTATCTGTTGGTGATACCGTTCTTTACGGAAAATACGCAGGAACTGAATTGGAGTGGGAAGGTGAAAAATACCTCATCATGAGACAATCAGATATTCTTGCGATTATTTGATAATCAACTGAGATAAAACATTAATAATAAAAGATAAAATAGTAAATAATATTATGTCAAAAGAAATTTTATTTAATATCGATGCCCGCGACGAATTAAAAAAAGGGGTAGATGCTATCGCTAATGCGGTAAAAGTAACACTGGGTCCAAAAGGACGCAATGTAATCATCGAAAAAAAATTCGGTGCTCCTCAAATCACCAAGGATGGTGTAACAGTAGCAAAAGAAATTGAACTGGAAGATGCATTCCAGAATTTGGGTGCGCAATTGGTAAAAGAAGTTGCTTCAAAAACAGGAGATGATGCCGGTGACGGTACTACAACTGCTACAGTTCTTGCTCAGTCTATTGTGACTGTAGGATTGAAAAATGTGACTGCGGGAGCCAATCCAATGGATTTAAAACGAGGCATTGATAAAGCAGTTGCTCAGGTAGTTAAAGGTATTGCAGCTCAAGCTAAATCTGTTGGCGATGATTATGATAAGATTGAACAGGTTGCAACTGTTTCAGCTAACAACGATGCGGTAATTGGAAAATTGATTGCTGATGCGATGCGCACTGTGACTAAAGATGGTGTGATTACGATTGAAGAAGCTAAAGGAACTGATACGCACATTGACGTGGTAGAAGGAATGCAATTCGACAGGGGTTATATCTCTCCATATTTCGTTACCAATACGGAAAAGATGGAAGTTGAGATGGAAAAGCCTTACATCCTTATTTACGACAAAAAAATATCGAATCTGAAAGAACTGCTTCCTGTATTGGAGCCTGCAGTGCAATCCGGTCGTCCGTTTTTGATTATTGCAGAAGATGTTGAGTCGGAAGCCTTAACCACCTTGGTAGTAAATCGTTTGCGTGCATCTTTGAAAATTTGTGCCGTGAAAGCTCCAGGATTTGGAGATCGCCGCAAAGAAATGCTTGAGGATATTGCCATCTTAACCGGTGGAGTTGTAATTTCGGAAGAAAAAGGTATAGCTTTGGATCAGGCAACGCTGGAAATGTTGGGATCAGCAGAAAAGGTGACTGTGAATAAAGACAATACGGTGATTGTGAATGGTTCAGGTGAAAAAGCGAAAATTGAACAACGCGTTGCTCAAATCAAGGCACAAATTGCCACAACAACTTCGGATTACGACCGTGAAAAATTGCAGGAACGTTTAGCTAAATTAGCTGGTGGTGTTGCTGTATTGTATATTGGTGCAGGATCTGAAGTTGAAATGAAGGAGAAGAAAGACCGTGTAGATGATGCTTTGAGTGCAACAAGAGCTGCGATTGAAGAAGGTATTGTTCCTGGTGGTGGTGTTGCATACATTCGTTGTATTGATTCACTTTCAAAAGTAAAAACTGAAAATGAAGATGAAGCTACTGGTGTTGAAATTGTTAAACGTGCCATCGAAGAACCATTGCGTCAGATAGTTGCCAATGCAGGCAAAGAAGGTGCTGTAGTCGTTCAAAAAGTCCGTGAAGGAAAGGATGATTTTGGCTACAATGCACGAACAGACGTTTATGAAAACTTCATTGCTGCCGGTGTAGTCGATCCTGCCAAAGTTGCTCGCGTTGCATTAGAAAACGCTGCATCCATTGCCGGTATGTGCCTGACCACCGAGTGTGTCATTGCCGAAAAGAAAGAAGATCATCCGGCTCCACAAATGCCAATGGGTGGCGGAATGGGTGGTATGATGTAATGTCATCTGACAGATAAGTAGTTGTGCGTTGATTCGTGTAACTTTTTATATAAAAAAAGTCCTCATCAAGTATCATGCTTTGTGGGGACTTTTAATATTAAGATTTCTCACTTCGTTGGAAATGACAATCAGAAATTAATTAACCCCTTTTGTTTTTCCAATTATTCAATTATCTTTGTAGCCGAATTTGGTATCCGTATAATTTCTTTATGCGGATAAAAGGGAATACGGTGAGAATCCGTGACAGTACCCGCTGCTGTAATCTCCAAACATGGTTTTGAACAAACTTTTGCCACTGGCGCATCACTCCTGATTGGAGAATGCCGGGAAGGCGTTCAAGACTGGAGTAAGTCAGAAGACCTGCCAGATAACAACGGCTTTTTTGCTTTCGGGAGTTATAGCAAACTGAGAAAATCCTTCATTTTCAAGCATTTTCTTTATTCATTTTCCTTGTGAAAAGGTCGTATAGGTTTGACGTATTATTAACAATTTAAAATGAATAAAAAATGAAAAAATGTTTTGTATTTCTATTTGCGGTGTTGTTTTTTGTAGCGTGCGAACCCGAGTTGGAGCATGTCATCGTTAATGACTTTGAAGATGTGGAATTGGATGAGTCCGGTTATGATGACGGTTCTGATAGGTCAGGCACTTTGACTGATGGCAGCTATGTCAAAGATATTACTTCAGGTTCAATTGGCTTAATCAACCGTTATACTTATAACGAAGCGTGGAATTTTGGCTCTTGGGACGGTTTTGCCGTTTCTTCACACATCGACAGCATCACATCTGGCTATGCAAATCAATACAGCACCATTGCCGGACATGGAGCAGGCGGGTCGGCCAAGTTTGCACTTGCGTATGATTCAGCAGTTATTCATCTTCCATATCTGAATAGTTATCAAAAAGCAAGAAGTATCATGCTGACAAATTCAACCTGGACATATTACGACATTCTGAAAGGTGGTCTGTTTTCAGACAAATTTCAAGACGGCGATTGGTTTAAAGTGATTATCAAAGGATTTCTAGGGGCAAATGAAACTGGTCAGGTGGATTTTTATTTGGCTGATTACAGGGATGGTAAATCTGAGGTGGTTCGTGAGTGGACAAAAGTCTCACTGACTAAATTAGGTACAGTTGATAAGATTACATTCAGTTTTGATTCGAGTGACAAGGGAGAATTTGGCATCAATACCCCAAAATATGTTTGTGTAGATGATTTGATTGTTGCGGTGGGAGAGGGGTGCGATTGCTTGAAAGATTGAAAATGAGCATGGTAGCCTAAATTGCGAGATTTATAGATGTATTTGCTTTGTAGATTGATAAAAAAGGAGTACTTTTGCGCCGGGTAAGTCCCATACGACCAGCTCCCTTTGAACTCCCCCAGGGCTTGACCGCAGCAAGGGTATTTGGTT
>JAUSNQ010000083.1 GCA_030655595.1 Paludibacter sp. | reverse complement strand
CTGAGCCACGCGGTTGGTCAAATCGATGAATGCAGCTACATCAAGCTGTTCGGGTCGCTTATTAAAAAGGACGTCGGCATACATCGGATGATCTTTTTCCACGAGTGGGTTGAGCGAATTCCGCATCATTTTGCGGCGCTGGTTGAAGGCTGTTTTCACCACGGTTTTGAAGAGTTGCTCGTCACAACCGAGCTCATTAACATCATTACGCGTGAGGCGAATAACAGCCGATTTGACCTTAGGCGGAGGGTCAAAGACATGTTCATGAACAGTAAAGAGATAGTCGATGGTATAAAAAGCTTGCATCAACACAGACAGAATTCCGTAAGTTTTATTGCCGTGTTTAGCAGCCATCCGTTCAGCCACTTCTTTTTGAATCATACCAACCAAACATGGGATACGATCCCTGTTTTCGAGCATTTTAAAAAAAATCTGGCTGGAAATATTATAAGGGAAATTCCCGATGATACAGAACTTATCAGGGAAAACCTCATTTAAATTCATCTTCAAAAAATCCGCTTCGATGACCTTCAGCTCCGGAAAATGGCGACCGAGGTATGAAACCGATTCGCTATCGAGTTCAACAGCAACCAGTTCTATGTTAGGATCTTTCAATAGAAATTGTGTGAGAACTCCCGTACCAGGTCCAATTTCCAAAACAGGAGTGGGAGCTGTTAACGCTAAGCTTTCAGCGATGCGACGGGCTACTTCCAGGTCCTTGAGGAAGTGCTGTCCCAAGTATTTCTTTGCTCTTACTTGTGCCATGCTTATGATAGTCGTCGGACATGTTGAATTTGGAAGTAGTTAATAATAAATTGTATCTTTGTGCGTTTTTTTAACGCCGCACAAAAGTAAACAAATTTGTTACAAGTACCAACAAAATGCGTAAAATACTCAAATCCTCCGGTAGTGGAATCCGTCGAATTGTAGATTTTTTTTATCCTCCTTTCAGGAAATACATGTCTGTGGACTTTTTCAGATATGGTGCAACCGGAGCGGCTAATCTGGTGTTCGACTGGGTTTTATATTTTTGCATTTTCCACTTCATCCTGCACCAGCAGATGTTGCACTTGGGTTTTGTGACGCTGAGTTCCCACATCGCAGCGCTGGCACTTTCATTTCCAATTAGTTTCATGACAGGGTTTCTGCTTCAGAAATACGTCACCTTCACTACCTCCGACCTCCGTGGCAAGGTACAGCTTTTCCGCTACGCTATTGTCGTTCTCGTGAACCTTAGCATCAACTACATCGGACTGAAACTGCTGGTTGATGTCTTTGGCTGGTTCCCCACCCCTTCGAAAATGGTGATTACGATTTTGGCGACGGGGGTAAGTTATATTTCGCAGAAGAGGTATACTTTTAGGTGATTGATTATATTATAATTCTTGAAAAAATGTAAAGCGCTGGGTAAATTCTCTGCGCTTTTTGTATATTTGCGACAACCATAACAAACCTATAACACAAAACCTATTGTATGAAAAATGAAATCGTTTTATACCACTCGGATGCACTAACATCACGATTAGAAGTCAGAATTGAAGAAGACACAGTTTGGTTAAACCGTCAGCAAATTGCCACATTGTTCGGAAGAGATGTCAAAACCATCGGCAAACACATCAACAATGTTTTTTCAGAAGGCGAATTAACGATGAATTCAACTGTCGCAAATTTTGCGACAGTTCAAAATGAAGGAGGCAGGAGGATTGAACGTTTTGTTGAATACTACAACCTGGATGTGATTATTTCAGTAGGATATCGCGTAAAATCAAAACAAGGGACTCAGTTTAGAGTTTGGGCGAACAGTGTGTTAAAAGACTATTTGCTGAAAGGGTATGCCCTGAATCAGCGTATGAATAGAATTGAAAACACCGTTGAAAATCTGGCGGAAAAGATTAAAGGAATCGACTTGCAAATAAGAACAAATACAATTCCAGTACAGGGTGTATTCTTCGACGGACAAATATTTGATGCTTACGAACTAACTTCCCGGATTATCCGTACTGCAAACCATAAAATTGTATTAATTGATAATTATATCGATGAAAGTACCATAACACATTTATCAAAAAAGAATAAAGGGGTGAAAGTGTTACTCCTGACTAAAAATGTAAGCAAACAACTGATTTTAGACGTACAAAAAGCGAATGAACAATACAACAACTTTGAGGTGAAATCATTTGCCAGAAGTCACGATCGTTTTTTAATTATTGACGACAGGGATGTGTATCATCTTGGCGCATCACTAAAGGACTTGGGAAAGAAGTGGTTTGCTTTTTCTAAAATGGATAAATGCTCTATGAAAGGTATTTTCAATGAAATAAGGGAGATATGAAGAATGTTGCAATGCAGCAACAAACTACCAAAAAGCCGCCCTGAAAAAAATCAGAACGGCTTTTCTTATATATTAAAAACGCATGCAATTATTCAGCAGCTTTTTCTTCTTTTGGAGGGCGAGGAAGTAATGCTTTACGAGAAAGTTTGAATTTTCCTGTTTTCGCATCAACATCGAGCAATTTCACTTCTATCATATCATTTTCTTTGATGCCTGAAGCTTCCATTGTTTCAATGCGTTTCCAGTCGATTTCCGAAATGTGCAGCAAACCTTCTTTTCCCGGCATGAATTCAACAAAACAACCATAAGGCATAACCGATTTCACTTTGGCAGGATAAACTTCACCTACTTCAGGAATGGAGATGATGCCTTTGATTTTGGCAACAGCTGCATCGATGGCTGCCTTGTTGTTGGCTGCAATTTCCACACGTCCCTGATCGCCGATTTCTTCAATCGAGATAATGGCACCTGTTTCAGCTTGCATGCCCTGGATGATTTTTCCACCAGGTCCGATGATCGCACCAATCATCTCTTTCGGGATGAACATCACCACGATACGAGGAGCATTGGGTTTGAAATCTTCGCGGGGTTCGGCGATGGTTTCTTTGATTTTATCTAAGATATGCAAACGACCGGCTTTTGCC
>JAUSNQ010000043.1 GCA_030655595.1 Paludibacter sp. | reverse complement strand
GCCCTATATATGTTAACTTTAGGTTCTGTTAAGACCGAAATGATTACCGAAAACGGAAATATATTGGGTATAGAAATCATTCAGGCTCCTCGTCCACTGGCACCTGCATTTCTATTTTCAGATAACAATCATTTTCCAGTTGATGTAACTACGCTGGAGGAAGTTGAAATTATTAAAATCCCAAAGACAGAAATCATGAGATTGATGATGACAAATCCTGATTTCATGCAAAATTATCTGACACATAATGCAAACAGAACACAGTTTCTTACAAACAGATTACAATTGTTGTCGATCAAGACCATCAAGGGAAAATTGGCTCATTTTCTGATGGAACAAGCAAACGGATCAACCAAGTCATTCATAATCAATCGTAATCAAAGTGAGTTGGCTGAATTTTTTGGTGTTGCAAGACCATCATTAGCCAGAAGTTTGTCAGAGATGGTGCATGATGGTATTATCAGCATAAAAAGAAAAGAATATCAAATAGTAAATACTGATAAAATAAAAAAATTACTGGTTTGACATAAAAAATTCAATCATTATATAACCTATGATTCCACTGATAATTAATAATTTCACGCTTCCTTTAGAACATCCCGTATTACAGTTTTTAGTAATACTTATGATTATTCTTTTTGCACCAATTATATTGAATAAATTCAAGATTCCGCATATTCTGGGGTTGATTATAGCAGGTGCCATAATCGGTCCTAACGGTGTGAATTTATTAGAAAGAGATGGAAGCATTATATTATCGGGAACAGCAGGTTTGCTATACATCATGTTCCTTGCCGGATTAGAAATTGATTTAGGTGATTTAAAGAAAAACAGTTCCAAAAGTATTGTATTTGGACTTTATACCTTTATCATTCCAATGACTTTAGGAACATTAACCGGTTTGTATATACTTAATCTTTCACTTCCCACATCGGTTTTAATGGCAAGTATGTTCGCATCACACACCTTAATCGCCTATCCTATTGTTAACAAATTGGATGTTACTAAAAACAGAGCTGTTAACATCGCTGTCGGAGGCACAATCATTACTGATACACTGGCACTTTTAGTTTTAGCCGTTGTCATCGGTTTAGTGACTGGAGGAGCGGACTCCATGTTCTGGACAAAACTTTCGATTTCTTTGGTAATTTTTGTTTCAATTGTCGTATTAATTTTCCCGATCATTGGTAGATGGTTTTTCAAACATTATTCTGATCCCGTTTCTCAGTATATTTTTGTTCTGGTTATGGTATTTCTTGGGGCTGTGCTCGCCGAGGCAGCTGGAATTGAAGCAATTATTGGAGCATTTTTATCAGGACTTGCACTAAATAAGCTTATTCCGGCAACTTCACCGCTGATGAACAGAATTTCATTCGTAGGTAATGCTGTTTTTATTCCATTTTTTCTGATAGGTGTTGGTATGCTTGTCGATTACAAAGCATTCTTCCGTGATTGGGAAGCACTGAAAGTTGCTGGAATTATGACTTTTGTAGCTACATTCTCTAAATTTTCAGCCGCATGGCTAACACAAAAAACTTTTAAATTATCAAAAGATGAAAGAGGATTGATATTTGGCCTGAGCAATGCACAGGCGGCCGCAACATTGGCTGCCGTGCTGGTAGGTTATAATGTAATTATGGGATACACGGACGCAGGAGAGCCTGTCAGACTTTTAAGTGAGAATATTTTGAATGGCACCATCATCATGATTTTAATCACATGTACCATTGCTTCCCTTGCAACACAAAAAGCAGCGATGAATATATCACTGGCAGAAAATACAAATATTGAAAGTAAAGACTCCGAAAGTGCTGAAAAAATTCTGATCCCGGTAAGATATTTGGATACGGTTGATGAAATGATAAATCTTAGTTCGTTGATAAAATCAAAAGAAAACCTCAATAATATTCTTGCACTCAATATTGTAAAGAACTCTAACGATGACACCCTCGAATTAAAAAAAGCAAATAAATTACTTGATAAAGCTGTCATTTCTGCTTCTGCAGTGGATATCAGACTGCAAAAATTATTGAGATATGATGTGAATATCGTGAATGGAATCACGAGTGTTATACGCGAACACAATGTAACAGATATGATTTTAAGTCTCCATGAAAAGAAGGGGATGTCACAATCATTTATTGGCCATCTAACAGAAGGTATTTTAACCCGAAGTAACGTTACAACCTTTATTTACAGGGCAACACAACCAATATCAACAATAAAAAGGCATGTTGTTATCATTCCTAAAAATGCAGAACTCGAAATGGGGTTCCCTTTCTGGTTGATTAAAGTTTGGAATATTGCAAGAAATTCTGGGGCAAAACTCGTTTTCTACGGAAATGAGAAAACATTAGGTATCATAAGAGACATTTATAAGAAGCATCCGATTGAGGCTGAATTTCATTTTTTTGACGATTGGGATGACTTTTTAATTCTTTCGCGGAGTATCAAGTCGGATGATAATCTGATTGTAGTATTAAGCAGAGAAAAATCACTTTCTTATCATATCAATATGATTAATATACCCGGATATCTAAAGAAGTATTTCGAACCTAACAGTTTTATTCTTATTTATCCGATTCAAGCCGGATTATTGGCCAAAGAAACTGCAGACCTCAATCCTTCTATGGTTGAACCAATTGAAAAATTAGATGAAATTGGTAAAACGATTGCACGATTATTCAAAAAGAAGTAAAAATCAAAGGTATTTGCTCAAATCCGGTAATTTTATTTTGCCCTCGTAAATGGCCTTTCCGGTAATAACTGCGGGTACGCGGTTTTCAATAAGTGTTTCTATATCTTGGATAGAACTCACTCCCCCACTTGCAATCAGATACATCTCCGGTTCCTCTTGTAGCATTCTTTTGTATAATTCAACCGCAGGGCCTGCCATCATACCATCTTTGCTAATATCAGTACAAATCACTTTTCGGATGCCTTGCAGCATATAATTTTGAATGTAAGGCATCAAATCAAGATTAGTTGTTTCGAGCCATCCTCCAACTGCAATCTTCTCATCTTTCACATCAGCTCCTAAAATAATTTTCTCCGTACCATACTTTTGAATCCAAGAGGCAAAAACTTCTGGATTTCTGACGGCTATACTACCACCCGTAACCATGGAGGCACCACATTCAAATGCAATTCTTAAGTCTTCATCCGATTTCAAACCACCACCGAAGTCAATGATCAGATCAGTATGCTGAGCGATTAACTCCAAAACCTTGTGATTTACAATGTGGTGCGCTTTAGCACCATCCAAATCAACCAGGTGCAAGCGACGAATGCCTGCATCAGCAAACATTTTAGCAACTTCCAATGGGTTTTCGTTATAAATTATTTTCCGGGAATAATCTCCTTGTGATAAACGTACACATTTACCATTGATCAGGTCAATCGCTGGAATTATTTCTATCATTCTATAGGTTTATGATAAATTGTTAACTATGATTCTCTATTGAATCTGATGTATCTTGGTTCAGTTGGCTGATAATCATCAATATCCCATAGTTGACTGGTTATCATCAAATCAGCACTATAACGGTTACATGCAATCGGCACGTTATGCACACGGCATTGACGAAGTAACATCTGGATATCCGCCTCATGAGGTTGAGGATTTAAATCATCAATTAGAAACACACAAAGATTCACTTTCTTCTGTACCACTAATGCAGCAATTTCGGCATCACCACCCATAGGGCCAGAATTTACGCAGGTAACATCAGCTTCAATGCCTTTATCTTCGAATGCTTGAGCGATTAAACCGCCTGTTGTACCGGTGCAAACCAATTTATGACCCGATAACATCGTTGCGTTGTAAACAGCCCATTCTACCATATCTGCTTTGCGATGATCATGTGCGACCAAGGCTATTGTAAGTTGCTTTTTCATACTTTTTCTCATTAATATGTGCAAAATTACGGATATTTTTCCGCTTACAAAAAGTTATTAGCAGAATTGATTAAAAAATTATAATCAGCTGGCAAATCCGGTTTAAAATATTACTTTTGTGTGAAAACTTAATTAAATATTAAAACTTTGATGAAACTTCAAATTCAATTATTAATTATTGCCTTTTTATTAACTCAAATTGCACAGAGTCAGACTCAACATAAAAAGAGAGAAATGCGGGCAGTATGGATAGCAACTGTAGAAAATATCGACTGGCCAAGTAAAAGACATTCAGCGAGAGAGCAACAAGAAGAAATGAGAAAAATGCTCGATGATTTAGAAAAAAACAACATCAACACCATCGTTTTTCAGGCTCGCCCAACTGCAGATGCTCTTTATTTATCTACATTAGAACCCTGGTCGAAATACCTGACTGGCGTGCAAGGCAAACAACCAGAACCATATTATGATCCATTACAATTCATCATTGAAGAAGCTCATAAAAGATTCATGGAAGTACATGTTTGGTTAAATCCATATCGTGTGTTGAATGGAGGCGGCTTAAATTCGCTAAGCAAAAATCATATTTATCATACTCAGAAAAACATCATCGTTGAATATGGGGGCAAGTATTATTTTGATCCGGGATTAGATGAAACACGGCAATTCTTAAATAATGTTGTAAAAGATATTGTTGAGCGATATGATATTGATGCCATACACATGGATGACTATTTTTACCCATATCCAGTTAGGGGCAAAGAGTTCCCGGATCAGGAAAGCTTTAAAAAATATCCTCGTTCGTACACAAACAAAGCTGACTGGAGAAGAAACAATGTCGATATGGTCATTGCCGAACTGCAACAAACTATTAAAAGCACAAAGCCCTGGGTTGATTTTGGAATATCTCCTTTTGGGGTTTGGAGAAATGACAATGTAGATCCAACAGGTTCTGCAACAAGAGCTGGTATCCAGAATTACGATGATTTATATGCAGATATTCTAAAATGGCTGCGTGAAGGAACCATTGATTATGTGGTTCCCCAACTATATTGGGAAATAGGAAAGAAAGTTGCTGATTATGAAGTTTTACTTAAATGGTGGTCGAAAAACTCCTACAACAAAAATTTATACATTGGCTTATTTGCTTCAGCATTAGAAATTAAAAAAGAGCCAGAATGGAAAAAACCCAATGAAATTGCCAGACAAATGCGCATAAATCAGTCATATCCGGAAGTTGAAGGTGTAATGTTTTTCAGTGCCAAGCCTTTTCTAAAAAATTTACAAGGTTTAAACGACAGCATACAAACTAACTTTTACAAATACAAAGCTTTATGTCCCGAAAATAAAAATGTCATGGGTATGCTGGCAGTTCAACCCGAAAACATTAGAATTTTAAAAGATCACAAAGACGCCATTTTAATGTGGGATGAAGTCTGCGAGGAGGCAGGTTCAAGTATTGCATACTACATTGTTTATGCCTTTAAAGGGAAACGCGTAGGAGACTTGAGCGATCCGGCGAACATCCTCACACTAACTACAAATAATTTTGTGGATTTAATGGAAATCAAGCCTGATCTGAAAGGCTACCATACTTTTGTTGTTACCTCTTTGAACAGGTATAAGAAAGAAAGTATTCCTGCTTACGGAGTTACAAGAAAATTATAATTTGGAGTATAATTACGGTAAAGTGTTGAGTAAAGTTTTATATGTGAGCCATCATTACTATAAAAAAACGGATAGACGCATTTAAAAAGCATCTATCCATTTTTTGTGGTAAGTAAGGAGAAACAAATTAGTAACCCAATTCCTTTTCAATCGCCTCAAGTTCTTTACTCATTTCTAATCTGTAGTATAGCATGCGAAGATTTCTTTTATAAATGAGTTCATCAGGACTGATTTCAGCTGCTTTCAAAAAATACTCCAAAGCAGATTTAAAGACTGCTTTCGATTTTAATTTAGCTGCATTGAATTCTCTATCAGATTTATAAGCAGCTTCATCCAAAATTCTCTGGCCTTCGTCAATAATTAACACACCAATTCCGGCATAAGCATCAGCAAATTTAGGATCCAATTCCAGGGTTTTTTCATAAGAAGCTCTGGCGTCAACATAATTATTCTCTGTTTCATCAATCTTTGCTTTTACATAGTGGTATACAGCTTCATTTGGAGAAACTTCTATGGCTTTGTTGATATAAACTTTTGACTCCTCAATAA
>JAUSNQ010000041.1 GCA_030655595.1 Paludibacter sp. | reverse complement strand
GATGATGTCCATGTAAGTCACACTCTCCTGATATTCATATTTTTTGGCATTTACATCCAAAATATTTTGAGTTTTTAATTGATTCCTGAAGTTGTTGATTTCATTTTCAGTATTCAAAGAACGATTTAATTCATCATCACTCACATGATCATTTTCAAGGGCGTCAATCATCTGTTGTAAAGCTTTATCTACAAGATTCATCATAAGAACAATATTGGCATCCATTTCTTTGGTGTAAACTGAATTGTTTTCGTTTTTACGCACAAGAGTTCTTGCGATATTATAACAACCATCACTCACACTTTCAATTTCAGAAACAACTCGCAACATTTTCTGTATTTGATGTTTACTGTTATCACTCAAACGCCCGTCGGCTACTTTAGTCAGATAACGGGCAATCTCAACTTCCATCCTGTCGCTGATGCTTTCATATTTTTGTAACCGGGTAAACAATTTTACACCTTCGTTTTCATTGGCCTGGGAATAAAAAGTTCTTGTTATTGCAAACATTTTCTGAGTACGCATGCCGTATGATTTAATCTCGTTCCATGCCTGAATCAAAGAGAGTTCTGAAGTTGAAAGCATACCCGTAGAAATATAGCGCAATTGAAACTCCTCATCCGTTGCCTTCTTCTTGATGATAAAGGATACTATATTGGCGATTGCTTTGGCAAGCCAAATCATCACAAATGTGTTGATTAAATTGAACAAGGTGTGAAATAATGCCAATCCATAGGAGGTAGAAGCACGATAATCCATCAATTGAGACTGGTATAAAAGTTCCTGGTTTGTTAGGTTGCCACTTTCATCAGATAAAATTCTTACAGCCTCCGGATGGGTGCTAAGTTCTTGTGCGAAGAGAGTCGGATTTCCAAAACTAATAAACTCAGCAACATTCGTAACCATGTTGAGGAAAGGATAGAATAAGAACAACATCCAGATAATACCTGTAACATTGAAAAAGGTGTGGGCAAGAGCAGCTCTTTTGGCTGAAATATTGGCGGGAATAGCTGCGATATTTGCAGTAATTGTGGTTCCAATATTTTCTCCCAGAACCATCGCAGCTCCGAGTTCATATGATATCCATCCCTTTGAAACCATGATGAGTGTAATAGCCATGGTAGCACTCGATGATTGCACCACGATGGTAAGCAAAGTTCCTACAATTAAGAAAATAATGACTGAAGTGAATCCGGATTGTGTGAAGCGAGCCAGAAACTCAAGCATCTCAGGATTGCTTTGTAAATCAGGGACAGAGTTTTTCAGCAAATCCAGTCCCATAAACAGCAAGGCAAAACCCAAAATCAATTCTCCATACGATTTTCGTTTACCATTGGCAGAAAACAACAGCGGTGTTGCAATTGCAATCATTGGGATTGAATAGGCAGCAATACTGAATTTAAAACCAAAGAATGAGATTATCCATGCCGTGATTGTTGTTCCGATGTTGGCTCCCATGATAACCGTTACCGATTGCAAAAGATTTAACAGGCCGGCATTCACGAAACTCACGACCATGACCGTAGTAGCAGAGGAAGATTGAATCAGGGCGGTAATAAATACGCCTGTAAGCACTCCGGTAAACCGGTTTTTTGTCATGGCGGTTAAGATGGATCGAAGCTTATTGCCGGCAGCTTTTTGTAATCCTTCGCTCATGGTTTTCATTCCGAAAAGAAATAAGCCCAATGAGCCTACAAGCATCAAGAAATCATAAAATGAATAGTTCATGCAGTGTGTTTGAAAAGAATTAATACGTATTTCAAAATTATAAATGAAAGAAATGAAATGGAGTTAAGTTGTGATAGGTGTTACAAAAGCGTTACAAAAATACTTTAAATAAATAAAAACGCAAAGACTATTCAATTAAAATTCCTATTTTTACGAAAAAAATTAAAATTAAATTCTCTTCTTTATGAATAAGCTAGTTACAATTTATTGTAAAAATACACGCTCTTACCACGATTTTCCAATAGGGACATCTTTGATGGAAATTTCTCGAGCATTGGGTATTATTTTAAAATTTCCGGTGGTTGCGGCACGGGTAAATTATAAAGTAGAAGATTTAAATTTTCTGGTCTATAAGCCCAAAGATATTGAGTTTATCGATTCAAGTTGTCCTTCAGGCATGCGCGTATATGTGCGCACATTAAGTATGGTCTTTGCTTACGCAGTAAATCAGCTATTTCCCGAATCAGTACTACGAATCGTTCATTCTATATCAAAAGGATATTATTGTCGCCTCGATTATACTGATAAACCTTTGACATCAGATGATATTGATTTGATAAAAGCGACAATGAAACAAATTATTACAAAAGGTGAGCAAATTTTTGTGGAAGAAAAACAAGTCAGGGAAGTAAAAAGGCTTTTTGCAAATCAACAAAACCAGCATGAAAATCTTTCGCTTTTTGAAACGATTAATACGCCTTATATGCGTTACTTTAGAATCAATGATTATGTCGATTATTATAACGGTGTCCTGTTGCCAAACACCAACATGTTAAATTTATTCGATTTGTTACCCTATTATGATGGCATTTTATTACGTATACCGAACAGAAATCAGCCCGACAGATTAGAGGATTTTGAAGTAATGCCAAAATTGTACGATATCTTCAACGAGTTTCACAGCTGGAATAAAATCATGAAGTTGAGTACCATCGGTGAGTTCAATATTGCTTGCAAAAACAAACAATCGTTCGATTTGATAAAAGTTGCTGAGGCTTTACATGAGAAAAAAGTAGCCTCAATTGCGGATATGATCGAACGCAGACAGAATGTACAGTTGGTTTTGGTATCAGGGCCTTCTTCTTCAGGTAAAACTACTTTTAGTAAAAGATTATCAGTACAGTTGATGGTAAGCGGATTGAAACCGGTTATTATTTCTATGGATAATTATTTTGTAAATCGAGAAGATACACCAAAAGACGAACACGGAGAATATGATTTTGAAACTTTCAATGCGCTTGATTTGCAGTTTTTCAACAAACAGATGGAGCAACTGTTGAATCGGGAAGAAGTTGAATTGCCGTTTTTTAATTTTGAAAACGGTAAACGCATGTTTAGGGGAGATTTTCTAAAACTTGATCATGATACAGTTGTAATTCTTGAAGGAATTCATGCGTTGAATCCGGATTTATTACCGGGAATACCCCGCGAAAAGACTTTTAAGGTATATGTATCAGCACTTACAACCATTTCTATCGATAACCACAACTGGGTTCCTACTACGGATACACGTCTTTTACGTAGAATTATCCGGGATTATCGTTTCCGCAACTATTCCGCTCAAGACACCATTGGTCGTTGGCCCAGTGTAAGGAGAGGTGAAGAAAAATGGATTTTCCCGTTTCAGGAAGATGCAGATGTGATGTTTAATTCAGCGCTTATTTTTGAATTGGCAGTGTTAAAAAAATATGCTGAACCGATTTTGGCTGAAGTTCCGAAGTATTGCGAAGAATACACAGAGACTCACCGTTTATTGAAATTTCTCAATTTCTTTGTTCCTATTCATGACCGTGAAATTCCACCTACATCTTTGTTGCGGGAGTTCATGGGCGGTAGCAGTTTTAGATATTAATTTTATCTTTGCAAAGTTTTTCAGATATCCATTAATTCGTCATTCATAATCATGCAATTTTTATATAATTATTGGAAATCAGTGTTGTTAACACTAATCATTCTTGTTTTGTCTTTTGCAAAGCTTCCTCCTTTAGAAAGCATTCCAGAAGTTTCAAATCTGGATAAATTAGTTCATTTCCTGATGTATTTATCACTCACTTTAGTCCTGATTTATGATTTTACGAAAGGGAAAAGTAATGATTACAGGACATGGCATTTTATTTTGATTTGTTTATTATTCCCTTTTCTTTTAGGCGGAATAACCGAATTATTACAGTCATTACTTTTCGTTCCCCGAGTTGCTGAATGGGGGGATTTGATTTGTAATTCTGTTGGTGTTTTAGTCGGATGGGGTGTTTATGTTGTTTACAAAAGAAGTTTTAAAACCTAATATCAACCTTTTTTTATCTGTTTTTATGAACCTGGAACTATTAAAATTTAGAATTGGAATTACACTCATTAATGGCATTGGAAACAATCTGGCAAAAAATCTCATCGCTTATCTTGGTAACGAAGAGGCTGTTTTCAAGGAGAAAAAAAAGAATTTAGCTAAGATTCCCGGAATAGGGACAAATCTCGCAAAAGAAATTATCAATCACAAAGACGCTTTGCTGAGGGCTGAAGAAGAAATTGAGTTTATTTTGAAAAATAGCATTCAACACTTCTACTATAGTGACAAGAACTATCCATTTCGGTTAAAAGAATGCCCCGATGCACCTTTATTGTTGTTTGCAAAATGTGCGCAAAATTTAAATGATGCGAAATTTGTAGGTGTTGTCGGGACAAGAAACGCAACACCCTATGGCAAAGAAATATGCCGGGATTTTATTGCTCAGTTGGCGCAAGTTCCTAATATCGTAGTGGTAAGTGGTTTAGCTTACGGAATCGATATTTGTGCGCACAAAGCGGCTTTGGATTATAATATTCCAACCATTGGTGTTATTGCGCATGGACTGGATAAAATTTATCCGCCAGGGCACAGGTCAGTTGCCGTGAAAATGCTGGAAAAGGGAGGTTTGGTCACAGAGTATCTCAGTAAAACAAATCCGGATAGACAAAACTTTGTACAAAGAAATCGAATAATCGCGGGATTATCTGATGCACTGGTTGTCGTTGAATCTGCCAAAAAAGGGGGTGCCTTAATCACAGCTGATTTGGCAAATGATTACAATCGGGATGTGTTTGCTTTCCCCGGTCGAATCAATGATGAATGGTCAACGGGATGCAACGCACTAATAAGCAATAACAAAGCTTCGTTGATAGATTCTGCCGAGAATTTCCTGAAAATCATGGGGTGGGAAGAGCAATCAAACGCCAAGCAGCGTGTTCAAACAGAACTTTTTATAGAATTAACAGCCGACGAACAACTGATTTATACATCAATTAGAAAATTTCCGGATGGCATTCATGTGAATGAGTTGGCAGTTGCATTGGGGTTCTCCTATAGCAAACTTACCGCACTTTTGCTGGAAATAGAATTTAAATCGCTTGTAAAATGTCTTCCGGGCGGAATTTATAAAATTGTCAACATAGTGTAAAACACAACATTTTTTTCTTTTTGCTTGTTTTTACCTTTTGCATCAAAAATATTTTTTAAACATCTGATTATTAGTGTAGGTAAAAGGTATAAAAATTTCAGATTTCTTAATTACTTATTCATTTGTTTCCCGAAACATCCTAAATTAGCACCCTGACAAGAATGATTTTGTCAGGGTGTTTTGCGAAATATTGCAAGCATTCTTATTGAATTTATGAACTCCTAATATTTATCTTATAACCTTATCTTATGAAGACAAACCTAATATTAATCGTGTTATTTCTTATTTCAGTGTTTACAAACTCTTGTAATCAAGAGATTGAGGACATAGCAATCACAAATCAAAAAGTTGCTATGGAAATTTTTACGCATTCAACGATCATCGAACAGATTGAGTATTTACAAATGGATTTACATCGCGATTTTCTAAGTCCTGATTTGATTGCTAAATTAGAGAAGAATCCTTTTCTAAAAAAAAAATTACTAAAAAATTCAGAAGAAATTCAGGATACCATTTTCTCTTATGATGAAATACTGCTGATTAGAGAATCAAAAAATCAAACCATTATTTTCAACGATGGAAGAAGTGAATACTATTCAGAACATTTGACTCCTTTCGAACAAAATCCGCTGTGCCAACTTACAGCAAATCCTGAACCTGAAGGAGACCGCATATCCAAGACAGTACTCAAAGATGGATTTCTCAGTGTGTATAATGTCAAGAATGAATTGATTGTACAAGAAGTTTATCCAATTGATAACATGAAAGAGTTTCTCGATACGATGCGGGTATTTGTGGAAATGAGTACTGCAAAGAACCAAATGAAATCTACAGATAATGCATTCAAGATTCGTTCAATTCGACAATATATTGATGTAGGCGGCAATGTTTCCGAACTTTCAAATGGGAATACGCTGATTGAATTTCCCATGCAATCAACGTGTTCTTCAAACGAAGATGGATATAAAATTAGTGGCATCTTAAAAAGCAGGTTGGAGCTTAATCCGGAAATGACTAAAACCCTTCGGTTTGAAATTTTTCAGGGAGATTATTTAATTCATAGAAAGCAATATACTTATCGAGATACCGAGATGCTAAAGAATATCTATGATGAAGAAATTATCTTAGAAAATCCGGAAAGTATTGAATCAGAAATTTTATTTACAAACGCTCAAGGTATTCCAGTTATTCGTCATTCAAAAGAATTTTTCTATCGAAATCAGAGCTTATATTATTTTAAGTAATTATTTTGATTTTCCAGAATGAATATCAATGAAAGCTTCATCATACCATCAAAAAACACTTTATAATGAAAAAAACATTTATAATTATTTTCTTGCTAATCAGTTTAGTAAGCTTTTCAGCCAATAAATATATTTGGCTTCAAGGTTTGGAAGGCGAAAAAGGTGCTCATATCTGGGATATCTACCAACAAGAGCTGACAGGAACTAACGGATATATCTATAAATATCCACCCAATAATTCAATTTCTGAAATAGCATCTAATCTGTATGTGAATTATCTTAAACCAAATGAAGAGCATGATAGTTTTATATTGATTGGTCATAGTATGGGTGGTTTAATTGCTCGTTCAATGCAACGACTATCCCCGAAGGTAAAGGCGATAATTACTATTGGGACTCCAAATTTAGGGTCGACATTGCTTCAGAATTTGCTTAATGGGAAGAGTTATGATTTTTTTTCAAATGCCATTTTAAATGCAAATAAAGCGATTGATGTTTCACTAGTTTCTGATATTTTCTCAGGAATTCCTGTCACGACATTAGCAGCTCCGATTATTTTGCCTATCGGTATTTTTAAAAAAATTACCCTCAATAACACTCTACTGCTATTAAAAATGAAATATCAATCAGGAATAGGAATCTACGCATTGAGCCATCCTTGTATCAGAGATATGTTACCTGACAGCAAGTATTTAAGAGATTTGAATTCAATAAATACAACAGTCCCTCATATCAATATCTATGGAGCGGAAAATAATTGGCAGGTCGTTAGAGCGATGGGATCATTGAGTAAAATTTCAGAGCTAATGAATCCTGAGAATATTGATAAGTCTTATGATCAGGAGTTTATTCCGAAAATACATGCAGGATTGGCATTCATTAATCAAATTCAAATGGCGCATAATCTTGTTTATAATGCATTAGCAATACCCGCTATTTTCTTGCCCTGGATATGGCTCACACGGGAGTTGGTTCTCAAAGCTCGTTTTGAATGGGATGCTTTGTCAAGGTATTTAGATGTTGGTATGCATGCAGATTTTGCTAAAAACATGGGTGCAATTGAATACAGATTGCAAAATTATTGTATCCCAATGGGATCTGATTTGCGAAAACTAAGCTGTAAGCAAATGTACCTGCCTTATATCCTTGAAAATGATGGGATATTATCGAAGAAAGATGTGGTTTCATTTCTTCAAACTGGAAATAATACATATCATGTTCAAGTTGTTGGAGTCAATCATCAGGAAATGGGCAACCATATTGAAATGCGAAAACTATTGGACGGTATCATCAATCTCAAAACACATGGTGATGTATTTGCTAAATAAAATATTAGTGTTGATAACCATTTTATTTTATGGGTTGCAATACTTACACTGAATGTTTTAGTCATGATCCGGGATAAAAAGATTAATTTCACAGACAAATTATGACTTTCTACTTAAAATGAGCATTATTTTCACTGAATGAAGATTTATTGATTAAACCTTATGTTACATTTGCGGTCTATTCTCCCAGAGTCTAATATTTTTCAGTAAGTATTTATAAATAATTATTAATATGAAAACAAAAATTTGGTTGACAAATATCATTTTGTCCTTGTTCGTGTTTAGTGCTTGTGATCCTGCTACAGAGTTAAAGAATGAAGGACAGCCTTTATTGGATGAGCAGGTTTCATTGAAAGTTTCACTCAACAATAGTGTTGAGTCTTTGGCGGAAGCTGTAAATGCAATTAAAAATTCGGCAGATTTCAAACTCTTAAGCGGAATTGAACCGGTTGTGCAAGAAAATGTTAATGTAGCTCTAATGGCTCCTGATAAAAGAGTCGACTCTGTAAAGATTTTGTTATCAGATATTTCGGGTGTGTATGAGTATTCTTGGAAAAAAGTAAAAAGGACTCCAAATGCAATCCTCAGGTTTTTTGATCGCACGGCTGATGATGATAATTTAATTGTGCGTTTGCCATTACAAAAAATTAGAAATTATCATCTATTATTCATTTTTGCACCAAAAGATACTGCATTAACCAACAACTTCGAAGCATCTGTTAGTAAGTATATGCTTTCTCGTCATTTTGAAAAGGGTTTGGAGTATCAAATGAATGCAGATCTTAAAATTGACAACTTGCCAGTTGGCACCGTAAACACACAAAAAACAAGAAATAAGGTTAATGGATATAATTTCTTATCAGTGTATACGCTGACAAGTGGTTATGCGGTTTTAAATCAGCAAAATACCGGAGACACTGCTGTTTCAGTTTATTCAATTTCGAAAGATAATGTTGTTCTATACGAAGAAAATATTACTTCATACAAGGTGAATTCTGAACTTCGTCACCGCGAGAAAGTTTATTCTTTAACAATTGGAAATGTGAAAATTGAACGTGTTCTTGGTCCTAATAGTTTAGACAGTGCTAAAGTTTATGTAAACGGAGTATTGCAAACAAATTCAAAAGTTGAGATTGTAATAACACAACCTGATCCCGAAAATTTAGGACTTACAAACCAAAAAAGGGACATTAAAATCACTTTTGATGATGGAACAAGTACTACAATCAGAGAATTGAAAGGAAGCACAATCGATGATATTGGTCTTATTTTCAAGTCTGTTCGTCAGGTTGGTTTTGCAACTGAAATAATTGACAGAATTGCAGCTAATATTTTTTGGCAGAAAGAATAGTTTCTTTTTTTGAATTAAATTTATATTTTTGTCAGTCGCTACCAATTATTGTTAGCGACTGATTTTTTTTCTTATGCATCTCGATATACTAAAACATAAATTAACCGGTACCCTCCCCGGAATTGAATCTCAGTTGAAGATGGCACCAGAACATCGGGCCAAAGAAATTTTTGCAATCAAAGGCAAAGATTTCAGTCCTCGCCTCAGTGCTGTACTCATTTTGTTATTTCATGATGCCGATGTACTTAAAATTATCTTTATTCGTAGAAGCGAGTATGTAGGCATTCATTCCGGACAAATTGCTTTTCCCGGAGGAAGGTTTGACGAAACTGATCCAGACTTGAAATTTACTGCTCTCAGGGAAGTGGAAGAAGAAATTGGGATTAAATCGGATTCTATTGAAATTTTGGGCCATCTTTCTGATTTATACATTCCTCCAAGTAATTTTTTAGTCAGGGCATATTATGGTTATTTAAATGAAAAGCCTGCATATAAAATTGATGAGAGAGAAGTTCAGGAAGTATATGAGATTAACTTTGAACTTTTTATGCAGGAAAACATTGTAAAGATGAAAGAATTTAGTGCCCATAACAGTTTGTTGATTACAACTGCTCCATATTACGATGTAAATGGAATTGTTATCTGGGGTGCTACAGCCATGATTCTGACAGAATTTCTGGATTTAGTTCGAGAATAATTGATTCAGGTATTAATTATTTTATCTTTGTCAAATGCTTCATAACGAAATCAAAACATATTCGCTTTCAGAAAAATCAAATTTTTCTTCGCATTTTTCTCTTAAAAAGATGGAGGACCTTTACCGTGAAGCATCCCGAATAAGGACTGTGCCACACCGTCACGAATATTATAATATCTATTATGTAGAGAAGGGAAATGGTTCTCATGTGATTGATTTTATGGAGTACGAAGTGAAAGATCGACAAGTTTATTTTGTATTACCAGGACAAATGCACCGACTTTTTTTTATTGAACCTCCCCGCGGTAGAATTATTTCTTTTACCGAGGAGTTTTTGATTGCCAACGCTATTCCTGACTACCTCATCAACGATATTTACTTGTTTGATGAATATGGACAATCACCTCCTTTACCAATTCACGAGAGTTCTGTTGACATCTATCAGAACTTATTCAACCAAATTGAATTATTTGCGACTTCTCTTGAAAAATATACCATGGAAGCAGTCGGTGCTTTGGTGAAACTATTGCTAATTCAATGCAATAATCACTGCTCGTTACATAAAACGGATAATCCGCAGTTTTTGGAAACGACCAACCACCTTTTACACAACTTCAAACAATTGCTCAACAAGCATTTTGTGGAATTTCACATGGTCAATGATTATGCAGATAAATTGGCTGTAACTCCCGACTACCTCAACAAAACCGTTAAGTCGATAACCGGGAAGTCGGCTAAAGAGCACATACAAAGCAAGTTGATTATAGAAGCTAAGCGGTCACTACTTTTTACTAACCAATCCAGTAAAGAGTTAGCCTATGCTTTAGGGTTTGATGAATCTGCACATTTCAATAATTTCTTCAAGAAAAAAACCGGTCTGACCCCTACCGAGTTTAAAACGAACACCATTCAATCCTGATTTTTGCAATCTTTTGTCTGATTTCTTTAATTATTGCCTTTAAATGCGGCTGTATCTTTGCATTATCAAAAACAGGCAGATAGGAATTTGTTTTTCCTAAATATTAAAATAAAGCATGAAAACAAAATTATATCCATCAGACTCTCGCGGTTATGCTGACCATGGTTGGTTAAAAACGAACCACACTTTTAGCTTTGCCAACTATTACAATCCTGAAAGAGTTCATTTTGGGGCTTTGCGGGTATTGAACGACGACTGGGTTGCAGCCGGCGAAGGATTTGGTAAACACCCACACGACAATATGGAAATTATTACCATTCCATTTTCCGGAGAGATTTTGCATCAAGACAGCATGGGCAATAAAGGTGTTATTAAACCGGGTGAAATTCAGGTGATGAGTGCTGGTACCGGTATTTTTCACAGCGAGTACAATAATAGTAAAGATCAACCGCTTACGCTTTTTCAAATTTGGATTATTCCAAATAAAAAGAATGTAACTCCCCGTTACGACCAAATTACTATCAATGATTTGGCAAAAAGAGATGAACTCTTTCAGATTCTTTCTCCCAACATTGATGATCAGGGAGTTTGGATTCATCAGGATGCGTGGTTCTATATGGGCAATTTATCTTCCGAAACAGAAGTCGAATATAAATTAAACAGATTAGAGTCCGGTGTGTACATTCAGCTTATTGAAGGAGAAGTTGAGATTGAAGGGAATACGCTCAAAGACAGAGATGCGATATCGATAACAGATGCATCTACAATCAAAATAAAATCAAAAAATAAATCCCAAGTACTTGTCATGGAAGTTCCCATGACATGGTAAAAAAACATATATAAACAGAATTTAAAATTAAAAATTATGAACACATTAATCAAGAAATTTTTCTCAACGGATACGCAATCATGGGCATTGCTTGTTGCACGTTTATCTTTGGGCGTAGTTATTTTGCCTCACGGCATGCAAAAAGCACTCGGCATGTATGGTGGTTATGGATTTGAAGCTACTTTAGGATTTTTCCAAAGTATGGGCATGCCTTTGTTGCTCGGAGTGCTGGTCATATCAGCAGAATTTATCGGTGCAATCGGTATGATTTTAGGTTTAGGAACGCGCTTTATGGCATTTTCCATTTTTGTGACATTAGGAGGCGCCATGATTATCGGCGGGCATGTTGAGCATGGATTCTTTATGAACTGGTTTGGTAATCAGGCAGGAGAAGGTATGGAGTATTTTATACTGGTGCTTGGTTTGGCTTTAGCGGGCATGTTGGGCGGTAGTGGTAAATTTTCTTTTGATAATTTGATTTCAAAGAATCTCAAATAATTCAGAAATTGGAACAAAGATTATCAACAAAAAAGCCGAGTCGTATGATTCGGCTTTTTTGTTCTTTTATTCTAACAAGGCATCTATTAACTTAGTCATGCTCTGAAATTCATCATCGTTGAACAAGCGAGTAAGCATAACAATCTCGCCTTTTTGATTAATAATTACATTTCTAGTTATACCTGCTTTTCTGTCGGCATACAATGCAAAAATATCAGCATTGGGGTCAAGACCAATTGGATAAGTGATTTTTGTAGTTCTTGCGAACTCCAGCACAGTCTCCAAAGGTTCGTCGCGGTCAATTGCTAACAACGCAAAGTTGGGATTGTTCTGGTGCTTAAGCCAGATATCTTTTTCTATATGAGGCATTTCTCTTCGGCAAACGCCACACCAACTTGCAGTAAATTGAAGCATGACAATCTTTCCCCTTAAGTCTGACAGTTTAACTGTTACACCATCAGTAAGTTGCATGCTGAAGTTTGGAGCCATATCTCCAACTTTCACAATATAACCACGATCATCGGTTGTTTGTGCAATTAATCCAGTAACAATTAAAATAAAAACTAAAATCAATACATGTGATTTCATTATAAAATTTCTCTTTGAATACGGTTAATAGAATTACGTTTTATAAAAAAATGATATGCAAAAATAGGTTTTTTTATTGTATTTCAAATAGATGATGTGTCCCTTTTTTTGGTATCCACATATAATTTAAGTATATTTGCGAGTGTTTGTTGATTGAAAAACGCACTTAATTTTAAAAACCTGCCCCATGAAACTCATAATAATTGCCAACCGTTTACCCCTGAAAGTCAGTAAAAATATTGATAATGAGTTTGAATTTGTCCGCAGCGAAGGTGGACTCACAACCGGCTTGGATTCTTTGGAAATTAATCTTGAAAAACACTGGGTTGGTTGGCCGGGAACCATTGTAGATACAGATGAGGATGAAACTAAAATCAGCCAACATTTAGAGCAGTTTCGCTTTCATCCGGTATTTTTAACTCCGGATCAAATCCAGAATCATTATGAAGGTTACAGCAACAGTACCCTTTGGCCACTCTGTCATTACTTTAATACTTTTGTCGAACACAATCCGGCTTATTGGAACGGTTATCTCGAGGTAAACAAAATTTTTTGCGATATTGCATTGCAATTTATTGAGCCTGGTGATGTGGTATGGGTGCAAGATTATCAATTGATGCTCCTTCCTCAAATGTTGAGAAATTCCGGAGTAGATATGAATATTGGTTATTTTCATCACATACCTTTTCCTACTTACGAATTAATGCGGGTTCTTCCACAACGTGCCGAATTGGTTTCCGGCTTGCTTGGTGCCGATTTAATTGGGTTTCATACGCACGATTACATGCGTCACTTTGTCAGCGCTTGTGAACGTATTTTGGATGTGACTTTTGATTTGGATCAGGTGGCTTTAGATAACAGGATTGCTTATGCAGATGTTTTCCCCATGGGAATTAATTATGCATTGTATAATGAAGGACCTTTGCTGCCTGAAATTCAGGAAAAAGCTGATGAATTGAAGCACAAATTCGGAGATAGAAAATTAATTCTTTCCGTTGACAGACTTGATTACAGCAAAGGGATTTTATCCAGAATAAAAGGTTTTGAAAGATTTTTGGAGGTTTATCCCGAATATCATGAAAAAACATCACTTGTTATGATCGTTGTACCTTCAAGAGATAATGTTGATAGTTATCATGATTTAAAAACAAAGATCGATGAGTCGATTGGCGCTATCAACGGGAAATTTTCTAATATCCACTGGACCCCGGTCTATTATTTTTACCACAGTTTCGATTTCAATGAATTAGTTGCCATGTACCACATTGCCGATGTTGCCTTGATAACGCCGCTTCGTGATGGAATGAACCTTGTGGCTAAAGAGTATGTTGCGGCAAAACGCGACAAGCCCGGTGTGCTCATATTAAGCGAAATGGCCGGTGCTGCTATCGAACTGAGTGATGCGCTGATTATCAACCCAAATGACACTGATATGCTTGCTCAAAGTATTTGTGATGCTTTGGAAATGCCTGAGGATCAGCAATTGCTGAATATGGCTAATATGCAACGGAAAGTTTCGAAACGCACAGTGAATTATTGGGCAAATAATTTTATCACACAACTGCTGAATATCCGACAGAATACTGATAATGTGAACAGCGAAAGAATCGATGACACGATTATCTCAAATATTAAATCAGCTTATGACGCTACATCAAAAAGATTGATAATTCTTGATTATGATGGCACGCTTGCTGCATTCAAAAAACGGCCGGAAGATGCTTTTCCTGATGATGCATTATTAGGGGTGTTAAAGCAATTGTGTGCTGATGAAAAGAACAAGGTTGTAATCAGTAGCGGCAGAGATCATCAAACACTTGAGAAATGGTTTGGTTCGGTCAATTTATCTATGGCAGCTGAACATGGTGCCTATTTCAAGGAGCATGGAGTCTGGAATCGAAATATACCCGACGATAAGCCCTGGAATCATGAGATTACAGATATTTTACAGTTGTTTGTAGAAAAAACACCTCGTTCGATGATTGAGGAAAAAGAAACAACATTAGTCTGGCATTATCGCAATGTGGATGGTTGGCTTGCTTCGCTGCGTGAACAGCAATTAATTAATACGTTGATAGAACCTTGTTCCAGAATGGGTTTGCAGATCATGCGCGGCAATAAAATTGTTGAAATCAAATCTCCGATACACACCAAGGGATCTGAAGCGAAGCGATTGATAAAACTGGACGATTACGATTTCATCCTTGCTATGGGAGATGATACAACCGACGAGGACATGTTTCGTGCCCTGCCGGATTCTGCCTATACCATTAAAATTGGAAATATGTCACAGATTGCACGATACAATCTTCGCTCGCAATCCAAATCTCTGCCTTTTTTACGAAAATTGATGGAGTAAATTAAGGCCGGATAAAACGGGAAGTTTGCACTTCATCGGTAAAAAGTAGTGCTGAATTAATCAAAGCCAAATGTGAATATGCCTGTGGAAAATTTCCCAAAGATTCTTTGGTGTCAAAGTCCAAATCTTCGCTGAAAATTCCCAAATGATTGGAATGTTTCAATAGTTCTTCAAACAGATTTTTGGCATCGGTCGTCCTGCCAATTGCAAATAAGGCACGAACCATCCAGAATGTGCAAATCGTAAAAGCAGAAGTAGGAATCCCGAAATCATCGACATTCTTATATCTAAAGAAAAGTCCTTTGTATTGAAGATTCTCTAAAATAGCTTCAACAGTCTTTCTGTATTTCTCGTCTTTTCCATCTATGAATCCATAAAATTCCATCAATAATAACGACGAATCTAAATCCCGATTGCAATAGGTTTGAGTAAAGCTTTGTAATTCTTCATTCCACCCATATGCAAATACGTCTTCCCTGATCTTTTGCGCTTCCGCTTCCCAAACATCAGCTGTTTCAGTATTATGTAACATGCGCGCAATATTGACTGCCCGATCGAGTGCGACCCAGCACATTACTTTTGAAAACACGAAATGCTTTTCATTTCCACGTATTTCCCAAATTCCCTTGTCAGGTTTTTGCCAGTCTTCCATGACAGTTCTTACGATATTTTTCACAACCTCATACATATCTTCAATATCATCCAAAGTCCCGGGAAAATATTGATAATATTTGTAGATAACATCCATCAAATATCCATAAGTATCATTTTGTTTTTGATGGTAGGCATCGTTGCCGATGCGGACTGGCTTCGTGTTTTTATATCCTGCTAAATGGGGAAGCTCTTCTTCGGTTAATGTGCGTTCTCCGCGGATACCGTACATGATTTGAAAAGAATCTGATTTTTTTCTTAATATCCCTTTTATAAATGTTATGAATCGACTTGCGGCTCCTTCATGGCCAACCTGTAGCAAGGTGTCGATCGACATGGAACCGTCGCGCAACCAACAAAAACGGTAATCCCAGTTTCTGATTTCTCCGATCGATTCGGGAATGCTCGTTGTAATGGCAGCTAATACAGCTCCGGATCGATGATACGACATTAATTTCAAAACTAACATGCTCCTTTCAATCAAATCGTGGTAGGTGTTAAATTTTTTCGAGCGATTCGACCAGTCGCGCCAATATAGCTTTGTCCGCTGATATTCTAAATCCACACGATTATTGTCAATTTTTATCAGTTTTTGATTGTATGAGAGCAAGAAAAATTCATTTCTTGT